>JAEDDA010000035.1 GCA_016298185.1 Bacilli bacterium
TATTTATATGGATTAACGCTGATCGCGCCATCAGAACAGATAACTGTTGTGGTTCTTGATTTTGCTAACCAGTTAGAGCCTCTAACGATGTGTCTCCATTCTTCCTTACTGCCTGCGTAATTAATACGAACAAGTCTTGGAGTATTGAAGAAACAGTTAGGTCCAATCTTCTTAACGGATTTTGGAAGTGTCACCACTTTGAGTTTTAAACAGTTAGAGAATGCGCCAATACCGAGTTCATTAATGCCATCGCTAATTGTGGCGATTTCAAGATTTGTATTTCTGGCAAATGCATGACCACCGATTGAGGTAAGTCCTTCTGGTAATGTATTGCGTCTCACACCATCATTTCTTTCAAATGGATGTGGGGCTGGGATATCGACAATTTCGATATCTTCTTGATAATATCTGCCTTTAATTGAGGTGAAATAGATAATGAGAATAATTAACCAAATTAATAATGCTGCGCCAGCTAAAATAAGTGGGAATAAGAATGTATGTTTAATGCTAATTGCGCTACCTGTTAATTTACATGCTTCTTGGCAAGCAAACTTCAAATAAGCACCCATTCTCCATGCATCAACTAACATCATAACGTTAGAAAACATAAAGAATCCAACCGTCACCACTAAGCCATGTGGGTTCTTAAGTCTACCTTTAATTAATAAAGAAATTGCATAGATAAACATAATGAAGCAGGTAAGGACGGATAAACCATACCAAATACCAACAGCATAGATGTTTTCTCTAATGATGTACCATTTGAGTAAATTATTGCTGACCATATAGTTAACCCATCCATTATGGATGATTAAACTAGTTTGCCCATCTGGCATGTTAAACATGCACTTGAAGATGTTCCAAATATAAACAGTAACATTACCAGCCTCATAAGATGCAACTTCACTGTTATTAACAACATCAAAGAAATTAATGTTGAGCCATGGGAAGACCCAATAAAGCGCTGGGATGGCAATCGCAAAAATACAAAGAATGCCAATAATGACGCCACCAGCGCTGTGGCGTTTAATGATTTTAACGTTAGATAGTAAATTATTCATGTTTTTTATTCTATCCCTTAACTAAATATAAATAAATGATTTATTTATCGATAACTTTGATTTCTATGGCAAGAACGCCATATTTTTCAATATTTTCTATTGAGTAGTATTTTAGCATATCTTTTGGATTTGCAAACTGATTTGGAAGATATCCGAGTTTTGTTTTATCAAAACTATCGTATAGCGCCTTAAATGAAGGAAATTTATGTACACCAAGAACAACTGTTTTAAGTTTGTCTCCATTATTATTGGTGAATACGATAATATCGTCTTTACAAATTTTCTCTCTTCCTGGCTTATTTAGACGCATCTCAATAGTTTTACGCCCACTTAAAATAAGCGCAAAAGGTTCATCTTGAAGATGCATTTGATAAACTGTTGCCATATTAGATATTTTGAATCTGTAATTTGTTGATGGCTAAATCAAATCCACCTTCTGCGGATTTTTCTAACCAATATTTCGCTTTTTCTAAATCTTTTGTGACATAGATTCCATTTTCATAGTAGATGCTTAAGTTATACATCGCTTTTACATCACCTGCGTTTGCCCCTTGTTGATACCAATATAAAGCTTGTGATTGATCTTTCTTAACGCCTTCACCTTTTGAATAAAGGACACCGAGATAGTAATAGCAATTTACTTCTCCTTCTTTGGCGCCAGCATAGAAATTATTGAACGCTTCTTCAAAGTTTTGTTCCGTGCCATATCCATAGTTAGCATAGATACCTAAGCGATGGTAAATATTTTTTTCACCTAACTCTAAGGCTTTTAAGTAAGCTTCTCTGGCTAACACATAATCTTGGTTACCACCGATGGCGTGTTCATAGAAGTATCCTAATAATGCACATGCTTTACCACTACCTAATTCAGCAGCTTCTTTAACATAGTTAATTGCTTGTGGATATTGTTTGTTTTTGAAATAGTAAAGACCGATATTATATTTCGCCTTGATATCTCCATGCATCGCCGCTAATTCATAATATTGTCTGGCCTTAACCATATCCTTATCACAACCAATACCTTTCTCGTAGTAGAATCCGAGTTTTCTTTCACCTTCTGGATATTGATAGAGGGTGCTTTTGTGGATGTATTTGAAAGCTTTGTCATAATCTTCCACGCTTCTATAGTGTTCAGCGAGTTTAATCATGGCTTTGACATCGCTCTGATCCGCTTTCATGATGAGAGCTTCTAGTTCTTGGTTTTCGAGCATATTAAATCACCTCGAATTTAACATACCATAAAAGTATGCAAGTTGTAAATAAAAAAATTAATTAATTTTTTTAATATATAATATTTTAGGTATATTAAAATAAATAAAAGATAGATTCTGCCAAGAAAAAAGACGATTTTGCAATCGCCTTAATTATTTGAATAACTCATTTAAGTTTCGGATTCTTATATAATCATTAGAATCTGGGAACTCTTCGCTTCGATCTATGAGTACTGCATCCACACCTGCGTTAATCGCACATAATGCGTCGTTCATTCCGTCTCCTACATACACCACATCTTCGAGTTTATAATTTTTCTTCGTCGCAGCAATAGCCACGAGAATTGGTTCAGGATGTGGTTTAAAATGTTTGTATTCTTGATTGCCTATATAGACATCAAATGTATCTAGAGGAATATTAAATACATTAAGAACATCTTTCACATGTGTTGCTTTGTTAGATGTGACTATACCAGCGTGAATCTTATTGTCTTTAAGATATTTTAGAAATTCTAAAGATTCTTCATAAGGTTCATTAGCCTCTAATGATTTGGGAAAATCAAGCGCTGCATGAATATAATCAATAAATTCCTGCCATTTCGCTGAATCTCCATTCATTTTCTTATAGCTTTCTGAAAGAGGAATACGAGCAAATTCCACAGTGTCTTTAGGATTAAATTTCATTCCTATATGTTCATAACTCACAGAAAAAACGAATTCTAAAGCGGACATTGTGTTTAGCAATGTTCCATCAAAATCAAAGAGGTAAAGTTTGTAGCGTTTCATAGTCAATTATTAAACAAAAATAGGTTATGAATATTCACACCTACTTTTGTGTGTATATAAAGGAGGAACAAGTTATTTAACATCGTTCACTTGTTCAGTGTTACGAGATTCTTCTTGTTGCTTTTTAATTTCTTTTTGTGCTTTATTTTCTTCTTTTTCTTTATCAACCCATTCTGGATGATCCGCGGGATTTGGACCTTGGGTGATTGTGAGTTGTGGATATGGCACAGTGATTGCGTTTTCATTTAAGAAGATGTAGATATCGCGTTTTATATCTCTTGTAACTTGGAATCTATCTTCTTCTTTAACTTTAGCTATAACTCTTAAGATAACTGCAGAATCCGCCATATCTTCAACGCCTTTATAATATGGGCCTTCAACGATGCCGTTTACGCGTTTATGCATATCTTTTAGTCTTTGGACTAATAATGTTTCAGTTCTCGCTAAATTCTCCTCATAAGGAATAGAAACATCAACAATCGCTAATGATAAAGCGTTTGTTAAGTTCACTAATGTATGAATAGAACTATTAGAAATAACTTTGACGTTACCGCCTGTATCTTCGAGTTTTGTGGTTTTTAAGCCAATTTCAGTCACGGTACCACGGAAGTCATCAATGACAACGATGTCGCCAACTTCAAAAGCGTCATCTGCCACTAAGAAGATACCAGCGACGACGTCACTAATAAGTGTTTGGCAACCAAGACCAATAATAAGAGCGATAATACCAATACTTGCGATAATGGCTTTCATTTGGCCAGGCATCCATTTTGTTAAGATAATAACAACACCAGCGATAATGACGCCCCATTTTAAGAATGAGAACACTAATGATAATGTTGTCGCAATCTTTTTGTTTTTAACTCTAAGAGTTCTACCAATGACGCTAAGCGCAGCTACTAATAACACCACAACAGCAATAGCTACAACAGTAAAGACAAGTGTTGAGTAGTTACGGCTGAACCAGTATCCCATAGCATCAAAACCATATAAGGTTTGATATTCAATTGGGTCTGTACCGGCAATTGGTTTTTGCATGACGAACAACTTCATGCTTGGATCTTGGAACATAACGTCCCAGAATAACACTAGAAGCACTGCAATTGCGCCTAGCGTCCACAAGATGATACTAATAATAAGACTTTTAGTATTTTGTGGCTTTCTTTCTTCTTTTTTCATAATTCAGTTCCTCCTAAGTTTTGAATTAAATAACAGTTCTTTGTATTTCTCCGAAGTTGATAGTTTCTTCAAATATTGTTTGGCCCCAAGTTGTATAACCAAGAACACCAACAATATAATTACCTGTTAATTCAGGAAATGTGACTGATTCCACAGTGCCAGTTGCTAAACCAGTAAAATAGGCTTCTCTTGGACTATCTGGGTCACCAAATGTGACAATGTTATAATTAAGGTCATAGATGGCCACTGCAAAGCTAGAGAATCTTGTACCTTCATAGTGAACGATAATATTTAATGTATATCCATCACCTTTATCAACATATTCGAGCTCAACACAACCATTGATATAAGAGAAGGACACCATTGATAAGTCTTCGTTGCCTGAAACCATCTCCACTTTTTCGATGCGGTTATATGGCTGGTTGTAGTTGCTTTGTGCATATAACACATAATTAATTGTTTCTTCGGATTGGGTGTATTGTTCCGCGCCAACTACTTCAAAGTATTTGTTATTATCGTTTTCTATTAGTTCTACTAAGTATGGTTCAAGTGGATATTCATAACCATTAATTTCTAGTGAATAAGATTGAATATGATTACCTGGGTCATTCGCCTTAATAGCGATTACAAATTTAGAATCATTATGATATGTACTAACAACATTAAAGCTTGCTATTTCAACACTCGGTTCTGCTTGAATAACATGGTCATTAATATAACTAAAGTCGATGGTTTGTTCTAATATTGTGATAGCAACACCACTTTCAGTGGTTGCAGGTCCTGAACTTTCATCTGTGTGTGTGGCATTCCATTCATCAACATCTTCTTGAAGATGTGATAATGCCATCACTTTGAAATCATACTTCTGATAATCTCCGCCACCATTGAAATCGATATCAACTTCATAAGTAGTACCGACATCCATAAAGAATTGATCAGTAGTGCCTTTGTTATAAATGTAAGCGATATCACCACTTTCTTGGTTGGTCATACGTGTATCAAGTAATTCGTATGAACCTTCAGGTTGATTTGAGATGATATTAATTTCATAATATGTTTCCGCATTAAATTCAGTGGAAACACGTCTAAGGAATATTTCGTTTTGTGTTGGAACATATTCTCCTCTTTCAATATTTTCAATATTGATTCTTTGAGAGAATAATTTCACATCCATTTTTTCAGGTGCCCCTCCACCATCACTGGATTCACTTTCAACATAATGTGTTTCAATATATGCGGCGTCATCTGTGGTTGCTACCAAAGTGAAGTATGGTTCTACATCAACACCATCAAAACTAGACCAAGAAATTTTTTGTCTTTTAAATGGATTTTCGCTATCAAGCATCGCGTAACTTAAACATACTGATTCTTGAGTTTCTAGATCCTCATTAGATATTTCGAGATGATAGTCATATAAATGGATACCTAATGTATCTTCATAATTCACTGTAGCGTAATAGATATCATCGCCAAATGGATCAGTTTCTATCTCAAAAGAGATAGAGTTGTGTTGTCCACGTTTTGTGGACGCCTCAATTGGTTCACTTAAAATATATGTTTTTTCTAAATATAAGAAAGATGGTTGATAAACATTAATGGAATAATTAGTTTCTTCACTTAAACCTAAGAATTCACCACTTATCTCCCCGTAGTTACGAACTGGTATTTCTTTTGTCTCATCATAACTTTCGCATTGGAGTTCTACGACTAAATTACATTCCTTACCTGGTTCTGGGCTATAAGCTTCTTCTTGATTATCACCAATGTTCAAAACAAAAGATATTGACGAATGTGTGGATATAACTTCACTAATCGCGCATATCTTTGGAAGTTCATCCACTAATTCTTTAGTTACTAAGTCAATACCGACAACGGCAACTGCAGCGGTAGTCACTACGGCAGCAGTCGTACTAGCTATCATAGATACTTTACTTGTGGCTTGAGCAACTTTCTCAATATCCTTTTTATCAATTTCTTGTTTTTCTTCTTTTTGAGTATTTATTTTTGTTTCGTTAGAATTAATCTCTTTTCCATCCGCATAAGAATCATTAGTCCAAGTAATCTTATTCTCTTCTTTTTTAAATACAAAAGAATCACTAAAAGGAGAATTGTTCTCCTCCTTTTTAATGTTTAGCGATTCTTTAATTGAACCTTTTTGGTTGTAGTCTTCAAATTTGTTGTCTTTCATAAGAGAACACGCTTAATGCGTGGAATAAGATAATTAATTATTGAGCTGGTTTTTCAAGAGTTCTGAGTTTGGCATCGCCATAAGAGAACTTATAGAAAGATTCACTGCCATTGTCCTTGGTTATGAACTTTAATGGTAAGTTGTTCTTAATAACAAATGTCACTATATTTTTTCTTTCAACAGTATTTTCTCCATCTTGATAATCATATGTTGCAGTAGAAATCATTTTGTATTCGCAAGACCAAGTCTTTGTGAAACTATTTTTAATGTCCTTGTATGTTTCTTGTTCTTCTATTGGTTTAAGCATGTTCTTACAAGAAGTAATGCCTTGATTTAATTTGGCGTAAACTTCACCACGACCATTGGCCATATAAACATCGAATTGTTCTTTGGTGATTTCCGACCATTTGTTGTTGCTGGTGATTGTGTGTTTTTCAGCGTGATAATATTTGTAATTTGCTTCGGAATCGCCTTCTCTCCAAGTATATAACTCAGTAATAATTGGAACGATAAGCGCTAAAGCGTTTGTGGTATTAATATAAAATTCCCCTTCTTTGTAATCAATTTTATTAACACCAAATCCGTTTTGCATATGGACATTATCTAATTTGTCACTTTCCATTGCGACATTAGCTTCAGTCACTTCTAAAATAGAGACAAATTTGTCTTGTTTAATGTTTGTATCGCAAGCGGTTAAAACTAAAGAACCGAGTGCTAATAAGATAAATGGAACTTTTTTATTTATATAAAACCCCTCTTTTCATTTCTAAAACACATTTTATTATAAATTACGGTTTTATTAAATTATTATTTAAAATAATCCGCATTTATGAACTTTTTATCCAATGACAAATAATAGAGTTATCAGCGCCATCCACTGTAAACCAGTCATAAAACCATCGACTTGATAGATTGCGGGACCACAATATCTTCT
>JAEDDA010000015.1 GCA_016298185.1 Bacilli bacterium
TCAAATGTCAAATGTGACATAAAAATTAAACCTCCTTTTGCCTACAGGAGAATTTAATTATAACTTATCAGACTAAAATCCTGTTTTTGAGTAAAACCAGAATTTACTCTGAGAATTCACAAGTTTATAAATTAGTAAACATAATAACTTGTAAAACAAAAAGAAACATTGTAATATAAAAATCAAGGAAAACGATTTCCTAAAAAGTCTATATAATAGGAATCAAACAAACACACATAAAGAGGTAATCTTATGAGCAAGAAATTTTTCATTCTCCCACTTGTTATGGCAACTGGTTTTTTATGCTTAACTGGTTGTGATAAAGGGGTTAATAGAGGAGTGAACGAACTTTATATCACCGTTTATGATGGTGGATATGGCACAAAATGGATTGACGAAGTTTCCAAACAATACGAAGCTGCGACAGGTGTTAAAGTCATATGGAGCGCTGATCAAAGTATTTTAGAAAGAATGGATTCTGAACTCGATGCCCCAGAAAGCGATATTTATATGTCACATGATATTAGATGGCAAGAATACGCTGAATCCGGCCAATTAGAAGTCTTAGATGATTTATATGAAAGTAAAGTCGAAGGTACTGACAAAACATTTAAAGAAAGACTCTGTCAAGGTGCGGAAGAAGTCTCTAGATTAGAAGACGGCCATTATTACAAAGTGTGTTATACACAGGGTGCTGGTGGTTTTGTTTATAACATGGATATGTTTGAAGCAAACGGCTGGTCAGTGCCAACAACATATAACGAGCTCAAAACATTATGCCAAACAATTGTTAACGCTCATATTACAACTGAAGATTTAAATACAGTCGTTCCAATTGCTTGGAGTGGCGCTGATAGAGAATACTATTGGGACTACATCGTCTTTGAATGGTGGGCACAATTAGGTGGTGCAGAAGCTATCAATCAATATAAAGCTTATATGGGCGATGATGGTAAATATAACACAGGCTACCAAGTTTACAATCCTGCAACAAACCATAAAGAATTTGTTCAAGCTTATAAACTTTGGCATGAACTTATCGCCCAAAATCAATCTTTTAGCAATGAAAATCCACAATCCGCAAAATTAGTTCAAGCAAATAGTATGTTTGCTAATGGACAAGCAGCAATGATTCCATATGCTCAATGGGCAAAATATGAAATTCAACAAAACTCTGGTACTCAATTTAATTTTGATATCGCAATGATGAAAACACCAAGAGTGGAAGGTGCGAAAGGCGACTTCAACTTCAACGTCGGTTTTGGTGATTCCATCATTATCCCAAACAATATTCCAGAATCTTCCAAAGAAACCGCAAAAGATTTCTTAAGATACTTAGCTGGCGCAGAAGCTTGCAAAACATTTGTTAAAGAAGCTAGAGGTGCTTTCTTAGCATTCGATTATTCCATCGTTGATTTAGACGAATTATTAACCGATACTTATGTGAAATCTATATATGATAAGTTAACACAATGTACACAAGTTAATATTTGTTCTATGAACCCTGTTGCTTATATCAATGGTTCTTCCATCATGCCATGGATTGGAAATGAATATTACTATTCCAAAGCATTTGCGGAACCAAGCAACACTAATTATCAAGCTACAGCAGTGGGCAATACCATTTATTCCAAGGCACAAGCTGGTTGGGGCTCCTGGGTTAGATTGGCGGGCTTCGGACCAAACGATTAATTATTTATATTAAAAGGACCATATGACACGTATTATTGAAGAACATAATACTTCTAATCGTCCAAGAAGAAAAAGACGCTTTCTAAAGGCGAGTACGATATTCGTTATCGTCATGCTCGCTTATAGCGTACTTCACTTCTTACTTATGTGGGTGGGTGTTAATTTCAACTCCATCCTTTTGTCCTTTAAATCTTATAACCGTAATGGCACATACTCCTGGCTCACAGGAAGCAGATTCTTTGAGAACTTTGAAATGATCTTTACTAACATCGGCAAAGATGTTGATAACTATCGTTCTATGTTATTCTCTTCACTCGCCTTCCTCGTAGTTAGCTGCTTTGTGACATTACCAATTTCCTTGTTCTTCTCATACTTCATTTTTAAGAAGATTTTAGCTAATGGATTCTTCAAAGTTATCTTCTTCTTACCAAGCATTATTCCGTTAATCATATTAACCACAATTTACTCTATCTCCGTAGGAGACAATGGTCCTGTGGGACAATTATTAAATGCCATAGGAATTAATTCCGCGAATCTATTCCTGACGCACCAAAGTTCCTCTTGGATGATATGGATATTCTGTGTCTGGGCGGGTATTGGTTATGATGTCATTTTATTAACCGCAGGTATGTCCCGTATTCCTAGAGATATCCTTGAATCCTGTAAGATGGATGGCGTTCCATCCTTCTGGGAATTCATTAGAATTGTTATCCCATTAACTTGGTCGACAGTTACCACATTGTTCATCTTTGGTATGATGTCAGTCTTTACTGTTTTCTTACAGCCTTGGTATTTAGCACCAAAAGTTAATACCACTTGGACAATTGGCACAAATATTTACTTTGCATCTAAAGGCGGAAGAGCACTTAACGCTCCTGCAGCATTGGGCTTGTTTTATTCCGTTATCGGCGCACCAATCATCGTTGGTACCCGTGCTTTACTTAACAAATTCTTCGGGGAGGTTAGTTACTAATGGCGTCATTTGGTTATACCTTCCGTAAAGCTTGGAGAAAGAAAAGAGATGATCTCCGCCAAGCAAAATACACTCGTGAACATGATGTTCTCTTTAAGAGAAAAGGTGCCACAAAAGCCTTATTTATCTTCATGTTTGTCATTTTAACAATATTTGTTATCTCATTTATCTTCCCATTCGCTTGGATTTTAATGAATGCCTTTAAACCAACAAGTGAATTTGGTCTTAATATGATGGGATGGCCAAAGACATTTACATTCCAAAACTTCATTGATGCATTCACATTTAGAGATGCGACGACCAAAAACAAATCCATCTTAGAAATGTTAGCCATGACAGTGGTGATCGCCGGATTAGGCACTTTAGTAACAGTGTTTACATCTACCTCCGCAGCATATGTTGTTGCTAAATATAAGTTTTTTGGTAGAAATGTCATCTTTGCAGTAGTTATCTTCTCCCTTATTGTTCCTATCGTTGGATCTTTACCATCACAAATGCAGATGATGAAAAATGTCCTTCACTTAGACGGAACAGTCATAGGTTGTATCTTCATCTATTCCGGTGGTTTTGGTGCGAACTTCTTATTACTTTATTCATTCTTTAAAAACTTATCTTGGACATATGTTGAAGCCGCGAAGGTTGACGGGGCAAATGATTTTATCATTTTCTTCCGTATCATCATCCCAATGGCTAAAGGTCCAATTATCGCTATTTCAATTATTCAATTAATCGGTTTATGGAATGACTATCAAACTCCTTCCATTTACTTACCAAAATACCCAACTTTAGCAGTGGGTTTACAATTCTTATTCGATAAGATGCAAACGATGTCTTATCCGATGATGTTCGCTACGATCATCATCGCTATATTACCAATTCTTATTCTCTTCACTGTCTTCTCTAAGACCATTATGGAGAATACTTCCGTTGGCGGATTAAAAGGGTAGTTAGATTCTCTAGAATCTTCTATATAAAATCAAATTTCATATCCCATAAATAAGGAGGAAAAAATATGAAATCAAAATTATTAGTATTAAGCGCAGCGCTAATGCTAGTACTCTGCGGATGTCAACCAAAGGGCAATGACTTTGTCCCAGATGACAATCCTGGTGGAGATGTCACTCCTGGTATCGTTCATGTCACAAGCGTTTCTTTGAATCAAACAAGCGCGACATTAAACATCGGTGATACTCTTACTCTTCAAGCAACCGTTTTACCAGAAAATGCCACAAACAAAGGTGTTAGTTGGTCCGCTTCAAATGGTAATGTCTCGGTTGATGATGGTTTAGTTACAGCTTTGCAAGCTGGTACAGCAACCGTTACCGCTACATCATTAGATGGAAGCATTTCCGCAACTTGTGATATCACAGTTAACGCCGAAGCAGTCGAAGAAACAATTGGCTTTTCCGGCGAAGCTGAAAAAGCAGCAAACACATGGGTTTATTGGAATGACCAAAACTGGTGCGGTTCAACTGTTACTGTTGAAACACATAAAAAAGTCGGCAACACCATAACATTTGGTTATACAGTCGCTGCTGGTAATTGTGACTTTGGTTTCCAAGTCTTCTATAAGAGATCTTCCTTAAACGAAGGTGCCTCTTATCGTTTGACTGCGAATATTAATTCTCAAAAAGCTGGCACGGTTAAATTAAATGGCACTCCAGTGGAATTATCCGTTGGTGATAACAATGTTGAAGTTAAATACGTTGAAGGTGGTGCAACAGCATCCAGCTTCCAACTTGTCGTTCCAACATCTATGGGAAGCAACACATTAGTTATTAACAACTATGAATGGGAAGGCATCTTAGATATTCCAGGTGCTGTCGCAGTCGATGTTGCTAATAGCAAGATTAACTTCTCCGCTGTCGATGGTGCTGCTAACTATTTAGTAAAATACTATACAGAAGGTAAAGCACTTCTCGGTTCTGAAACAGTTGCCGCAAGTGGCGCAACATTAACACAATTGCCAACCACAAATGGTAATTACTATCTTTCTGTTACTGCTAAGAGCAGCTTAGATCCAAAATATGATTCTATTGAATCAGCGTTAGTTTTATTCAAAATCGGTAATGAAGCAATCGTCCCAGCCGGTGGAGTAAAAACTAATATGGAATTTGGTGAGGAAAACAATCTCCCATTAAACAAATTCGTTTATTGGGCTGCTGATGCTGCATTCAATCTCGGTGGTTCCGTTACAGTTGCTCCAGGTAATGCTTATACTGAAGAAGGTTTGGTCCATGTTCAATATACCGCAACAGGTAATTGTTCGTTCGGCTTACAAATCTTCTATAAGAACCCAGAATTAACAAATGGTACAACATATAAAGTTTCCTTCAAAATGAAGGTTTCTGTTGCAGGTAGTACGTACCATGTCTCTAATACAGAAATTAACAAAACATTAGCAGCAGATACATGGACTGATGTCGAATATGAATATACTGAAGTAGCTAACAAGGCTTCTTTAGCAGTCATTATTCCATGTGATGTTGCTTCTGCAAACACAGTTGAATTAAAAGGCTTCAGCTGGACAGCAAAATAATTAATAATCACGAGGCTATACACGTATGAAACGATTAAAATCTTTAATTATATTTCCATTTTTGCTTCTAGCTTCTTTGACTGCTTGTGGTGGTAAAAGCGGCCTTTCATGGAAAAGTGGTGACAAAGTATATTACGACCGTATTATCTTTGATACATCCGATGAAACCGCTGATAATCCACACATCTATTTAGGTGTTAAGGATTCAATTAAAACAGTCAAATTAGGAAGAGATGAGATCAAATTCGGATACTCCGGAAAAGTTTTAACTCTCCCTGCAGAAGCATTAAGAAAAGTTGGTGCGGGTGAAAGGACTGCAAACGTCACATTCAAAAGTGGCAAAAAGATGTCCGTTGATATCTTTAACGCAACCAAGTTCATCAAAACCGCGGAAGACTTCCAAAGTATTGGTGCTTCTAAAAAAGCATGTGAAGGATATTATATCCTCGCAAATGATATTGATTGCTCATCAATTTCTAACTTTGAACCAATAGGTCAATATTTCTCTGAAGAAGATCCAACAAACTTCTATTTCCACGGCATTTTAGATGGTGATGGCTTTGCCATTAAGAATGTTACTTGTTCTTATTCTGATAGTCCAAGAGGCACATCTGATCAAAACTATCCATCTAACTATGATGTTTGGTCCGGAAATCCAAAATTTGAAAACGAAGCCCACCAAGCCGGCGATAACATAGGTATTTTCCAAGTTATCGGTAGTTCTGGTGTTGTGAAAAACATCGCCTTCGATAACTGTAAAGTTCACGGAAGAACTATTGTTGGTGTTGTCGCGGGCAATAATATGGGGCATGCAGAAAACATTCTCATCAATAGTAACTGTTCCGTTTTAATGGATACACACTTTTATGATGATGACTGTAATACCGGTGCGGCATTTGGTATTGTCGCTGGTTCTGGTAGTGTCAAAAACGTCATTAGTCTAACTTCTAATGTTCGTATCCAAGACATCTATGAAGACTATGGTCCAGACTACGCTGGTAAAGACGGCAATGGTTGGGATCACCCCGCTGGTGAAGGTAATACCGCGAACTGGTGGAGATTTGCTGGTGTTAGCAAACCAATGCCAGATAGTGAAACTAAGATTACCGATAGTAACGGCAAACAATCTAACGGCGTTTATTCCGTCGTTGGTAAATGCTGGGGTCAAACTCAAGACTCTATCGGCGCCGCATTTAAAGTGACACCTTATGGTGAATCTCAATTTGATGTCGCATTTGGACATACACACACCGCGGTTAACAAACCAACATCTGGTGATTCAGATTTAGGCTCTATTGAGAATTGTAATGTCTTTACATCCACAAACTTAAAGAAAGCTGCAACTTATGAAGGATATAACTTCAGCGCAGATATTTGGAACATTGCGGATGGCAGCTTCCCAACTCTCAAACACAACATTAATCGTTACGATATAGCTAAATAACTACAAAAGATAGGGTGGGGCTAACCACGCTTCACCCTTTGAGGATATTATTATGGTCAAGTATTATTTTGAAGGATCAACCTTTGTTATAGAAGATTATCAACACGCAAAGAAGTTTTCCTCCTTTTTACCTGCGATGGCAGGACAAGATGGAAAGCCCCTTTGGGCATTCTATACGAACGTTGGTCAATGTATGGGTGGATTCGGTGTTAATAATAAAGAAACACCAATTACTCCTTTTGACTCAGCCACACTTGCTTACCAAAATATCCCTGTTAAATCATTTAGAACATTTTTAAAGATCAATGGTGTGAACCATGCATTATTTGAAGATAAATCCTCTGCTTTAAGAACATTAAAAATCAATAAATCCAATTTCTCCATTATCGAAGAAAGTGATGATTACAAAGTAGAGATTACATATTCCACAGTTAGTCATAGAAACTACGCTGGTTTAATTAGAAACTTCAAAATCACCAATAAAACCGATAAAGAAGTGAAATATGAATTATGCGATGGTTTACCAGTATTCTTTCCATTAGGATTATCTAATTTCTGCTACAAAGAAATGGTGTCACTTATGGGTGCGTATTGCGAAATCGATTTAAATGACAAAGCACCATTTGTGAAATTTAAAACAAGTACAGGTGATAACTCTGTCGTTGAACTCGCACATAATGGTAATGGCTTTGTGTCTATTGATCAAAATGGTAATCGTTTAGATAACATCGTGGAGTTATACCAAGTATTCGAAGATGACTCCGCATTAATCAAACCAAATGGTTGGTTAAATAAAGGCGTCGAATTATTAAAAGAAGAACAACAACTCGAAAATCACTTACCATGTGCTTTCTCCGTTAGTGCATTCTCTTTAAAAATAGGAGCCTCTTACGAGTTTTCTACCCTTTATGGTTCATTTAATAATGTTAGCGAGTTTAACGCCGCAGCGGGCTCATTTAGTGTGAAATCCGCGAAAGAAATGGTTTTAGAAACCGAACAACTCGTGAAATCTTATTTGCCACAAGGAATTAAGACGAGCAATCCATTATTTGACGAATATATCGCTCAATCTCTTTTAGATAACAACTTAAGAGGTGGTTTCCCAATTATCTTAGATGACAAAAATGGCGGGCAACCTTATTACATCTTCTCCCGTAAACACGGAGATATGGAAAGGGACTACAACGCATTTAATATCCCAAGTACTTACTTCTCTTCTGGTCCAGGTAATTTTAGAGATGTGAACCAAAATAGAAGAAGTGACTTATATTTCATCAACCAAATCAAAGATTATAATATAAAAATCTTCTTCTCGTTGATCCAAATGGATGGTCAAAACCCATTAACTGTTAAACCATTAGTGTTCAAGAAGAATGATAACTTTAACGAATCAATCCTTAATGGTTTAGAAGTTAAAGACAAAATCTTAGAACTAGTCAGTAAAGGCAGCCAACCAGGTAATATCTACACCTTACTCAAAGACAATAATGTGAAGAACGCAGATGATGTGTTTGCAAATATTTTAAATAACTGTCATCAAGAAATATCCGCGAGCTTTTCTGAAGGATATTGGATTGATCACTGGACATACAATGTCGACTTACTTGAAAATTATTTAAGTGTTTATCCAGATAAGATGGAAGAACTCTTATTTAACAATGACTATAAATACTTCCATTCACTTGTCTATGTGAATCCAAGAAGTGAAAAATATTGCTATGTATCTGATAACAAGATTAGGCAATATGGCGCGATCGACTTAGCTGCCTTAAAAGCGGAAAACGAAAAGAATGGCTTAAAAGGCGACGAAACCTTATGGAAGAAAGACCAAAACGGCAATGAAATTAAAGTTTCTTTAGCCAGTAAAATCTTTAACTTATGTTTAATTAAATTCTCTACACTTGATGCTCACCAAATGGGTATTGAGATGGAATGCGAAAAACCAGGTTGGAATGATGCAATGAATGGTTTACCAGGATTATTCGCTTCTGCGATGAGTGAATCCATTGAATTATTAAGACTTGTTGATTTTGCCATTGATAACTTCAAAGGTTATGAAGATAAAGACATCGCTTTAATGGATGAACAATATCAGTTATACGAATCCGTTAGAGATGGCGTTAAAGACTTATTAAATAATAAACTCTCTCAATTTAAATATTGGGATAAAGTGACGACTTCTAGAGAACAACTCAGAAAGAACACTCACTTAATCGCAGTTAACTCAAATAAGAATATCTCTATCAAAGAATCTTTAGTTCTTTTAAAAGAAATGAGAAATATCTTATCTAAAGGTATCTTAGAAGCGAAGAAACTTGGTGGTGGAATTATTCCAAGTTACATCATTAATGATGTTTCTAAATATGAAATCACCGATAAAGTTAATCACTTAGGATATAAAGTTGTTAAACCATTAGAATTCACACAAAGGCTCATTCCTTACTTCTTAGAAGCAAGTGCGAGAATGGCAAAATTAGGTGATGGATTCTTTGGTGAAAAAGATTATGAACTCATCTATAAAAGTGGACTTCGCGATCAAAAATTAGGTTTCTATAAAACATGTGATGATATCGAAGAGGCTCCATTTGAAATTGGCCGAGTTCATGCATTTACTAAAGGTTGGTTAGAAAGAGAATGTAACTTCCTACATATGTGTTATAAATATCTTTTAGGTCTTTTAAAAGCGGGTCTATATGAACGTTTCTATGAAGAAATGAAAATTAATTTTGTTTATAACATGGATCCATATGTCTACGGCAGAAGCCCAATTGAAAACTCCAGCTTTATTGTTCCAACATGTAATCCAAATATAAGAATGCACGGTCAAGGACAATTCGCGAGATTAACTGGAGCGAACGCAGAAATTTTAGATATGTTCTATATTATGTTCTTAGGTGAAAGAGCGTTCTCTTTTGAGAATGGTGTCTTAAAATTCACTCCTTCACCAAGATTAAGCAAAGAATTCTTTGATGAAAATGATGAAGTTAGTTACCCATTATTCAATAAATGTATTATCACTATTCACAATCCTCAAAGAATTGATTTATATAATCACAAATATTACCTCTATGAAATCGAAGGTAAGAGATATTCTTCTATTGAAGGAACTCTCGCTGAAGATATTAGAAACGGTAAGATTGCCTCTTTAAGAATGGAAGTCATCGATGAATAAGAAAGTTATTCCATTACTTATAATTTCATCGTTCCTTCTTTCAGGGTGCGATATTATCGATTCCTTCATCCATTATGGTGAACAGGATTTTGTTCCTGAAGAAAAAGACGAAGAAGAACCAAGCAAACCTGAAGAAGTTACTTTTAATATTTCATCTGCTTATTTTACTGATAAAGATGGCCATTTAAGAGTGAACTATTCATGCAACTATGAATCACCATTTGATGTTCCAGGACATGAATTTTCTAAGCTCAATATCACTGGTGTAACCGCAAGTGAACTCAATGTTTCTCATCAAGGGTATTTCACTCTTTTAAGTCCTATCGTAAATACGAAATTAAAATTTGAATTTTATGATTCTAATAATCAAATCTATATCTCTATAAGATATTCTGATGTCACATTATATGATGAAGACAACCCAATTATTCAAGTGGATTTCCCAGAAGGTTATAACACACTTTACTGGTCTGATGAGTTTGATGGAACTTCTTTAGATACTAGTAAATGGTCATATGAAATTGGAAATGGTAATTGGGGTTGGGGTAATGGTGAAGCTCAATATTACACAGATAGTAACGATTACGTTAGTGATGGCGTTTTAACTATCCAAGGTAGAAAACAACATATGGGTGAACAAGACTACACCAGCACAAGAATTAAAACTCAAGGTAAAGTGAAATTCACATATGGTTATGTGGAAGCAAGAATTGCTTTACCAGTAATTAGCGGTATGTGGCCAGCATTCTGGATGATGCCAAATGACTCCACCTATGGTGGTTGGCCTCATTCAGGAGAAATTGACATCATGGAAGCAAGAGGAAGATTGCCTTATGTTTCTAGTAGTGCGATTCATTTCTCTAAGCCTAATGGTGATCATACTTATTTAACCGAAGAAAAATCCGGCCACTATATTGGTGACTATCATAAATACGCAGTCGAATGGAAAGAAGATGTCATTAGATTCTTTGTGGATGATGTCTGCTACCACACCGACTATAAAAATCAATGGGGAACTTCGAACGCACAAAGTAGTGAAACTGCTCCTTTTGATAAAGATTTCTATATCATCTTAAACCTCGCTATTGGTGGACAATTTGATAACTGGACTATGCCTCCAGAAAACTTTACCAGTGCGGATATGAAAATTGATTATGTGAGGGTATTTAAATAATGAAAAAACTAGTTTTGTTAGCGGTTATTCCAGCACTTTTATTAGGATGTTCTCCAAAAAGTAATATTCCTGCAGGATACGAACTCTTCTTCGAAGATGAATTTGAAGGTACCTCATTAAGCAAAGAATATTGGACCTACGAAATCGGTAATGGTAATGGTGGTTGGGGAAACGGAGAAGTCGAATACTACCAAGAAGAAAACGCAGTGGTAAAAGATGGTAAACTCCACATCATCGCTAGAAAAGAAGATTCACATGGTTTTAACTACACAAGTGCAAGGATTAAAACTGCGCAAAAAGTGAAGTTCAAATACGGCATCGTGGAAGCGAAGATTTCTCTTCCTGCTGAACAAGCGATGTGGCCAGCATTTTGGATGATGCCAAATGACTCCGTCTATGGAGGGTGGCCTCACTCAGGTGAAATTGACATCATGGAAGCAAATGGTAGAAATCAATATGGCACAAGCTGCGCAATTCATTATTCTCTTCCAGGTGGTTCACATACTTTTGACACTGGCTATAACAATATGAACACAAGAAATTATCGTTCTTCAATTAGCGAACCACACATTTATAAATGTGATTGGCAAGAAGAAACTATTTCTATGTATGTGGATAATAGATTAATTAAAGAATTCCCAAGAAGAATGTGGTCCACAAATAGTGTGGATAAAGAAGAAAATCCTAACGCCCCATTTGATCAAGAATTCTTCATCATTTTAAACTTAGCAATAAGTGGTAACTATGTCAGTGGTGATATGCCTGTTCCAGGTTTTGAATCTGCCGAGATGGTCGTGGATTATGTTAGAGTATATACGTATAAAGGAGCATAAATATGAAACAAAAATTATCTAGAGAAGAAAGAAAAGCTCTTGAAAGACAACAAGAACAAGAAGAAAAAATACTTTCTAAGAAAAGAGAAGTTGTCTATCGAGAAATGATTCAAGCTCAAAGAGCGTCTTTAAAAGAAGAAAAAGTTGCTCCTACTGATTCCTTTATCTCCTTGCAACATATCAACAAGATTTATCCAAACCGTGTTCAAGCGGTGTTTGATTTTAACTTAGACATCAAAGAAAGAGAATTCATTGTCTTTGTCGGTCCTTCTGGATGTGGCAAATCCACAACTTTAAGAATGATCGCTGGTTTAGAAGAAATTACCGGTGGTGATTTATATATTGACGGTGAGTTCGCAAATGAATTAGAACCAAAAGATAGAGATACAGCAATGGTGTTCCAAAGCTATGCTTTATATCCTCATATGACCGTCTATGACAACATGGCCTTTGGTTTGCAAATGAGACATGTTCCAAAAGATGAAATTGAAGAAAGAGTAAATAAAGCCGCAGAAATTTTACAAATTACTGAATATTTAGATAGAAAACCAAAAGCTTTATCCGGTGGTCAATGCCAACGTGTGGCTTTAGGCAGAGCGATTGTGAGAAACGCAAAAGTGTTCTTAATGGATGAACCATTATCTAACCTAGACGCTAAACTTCGTGTGCAAATGAGAAGTGAAATCGTGAAGTTGCATAATGAATTAGGCGCGACCACAATTTATGTGACTCATGACCAAATTGAAGCTATGACTATGGCGACAAGAATTGTCGTTATGAATAAAGGCTATATCCAACAAATCGGTGCTCCTAAAGTGATTTACAATCATCCAGCGAATACATTTGTCGCGACATTTATCGGTTCTCCAGCGATGAATATTGTGGAAGGCACATTCTATAAAGACCATATCGATTTAAGTGGTGTAATTTCTATTAAAGTCAGCAAAGACATGTTAGAAGCACACAATAACTTCTATGAAGAAGAAATTGCAAATGCCAATAGAAGAATCGAAGAAGTTAGGGAAACTCTTGTTAAATACGAAGAACAAAAAGTTAGCAAGAAAAATCCTAACCCAGTAATTAACGAAAAATTAATTGAACAAGAACTTGAAAATGATCCAGAAGTTGTTGAATTAAGAAATAATATTTCTCACTACGAGAATTGTTTAAATAGTAAAGAAGGACATCCAATCCTCTTTGGTATTAGACCAGAAGATATCGTGGAAAAGACATCATCAGTTCTTATTAAGAACTCTTCTGATCATATGAAGTTAAATGTCAATATTGCTGAATTATTAGGCAATGAATATTACGCCCACTTAGACTTTGCGGGTAAAGATGTTATCGCTAAGGTCAACGCCGAACTAAATATCGAAAAAGGACAAACCTTAGATTTGGTCTTTAATCTTGATAAATATTCATTATTTGATAAAGTCAATGGTGCGAACATCAAACCATTTAAAGAATAATGAAGGAAATTATTAACAAACAATCTATCGTCGAACTTAAGAAAAGACGCATTAATATAATCGGGAGCATGATCATCTCTTTAGTCGTGGCTATTGGAGGGAGTGTTCCTCTTTTCTTACTTGCCGCAAGAGAAACAAAGTATCTCTTTGCTATGCTTTTAGCTTTTGTTTGGACAGTAGAAGCATCATTTATTCTTTATATGATTGTGGTATCTCTAGTACCGCTCAATAACTATATGAAAGTATCTAGTGCTTCATTTAATGGAACAAAATTCTCCACAAAAGGACATGTTAAAGATGTCGCGAGTAAAGTAACTCATTACAAAGGTATTGCGGTTAGAGAAATAAAAGTCGTGGATTTAGATGAAGAAAATAAAACATACACATTTTATGTGGAACAAAATAAAGGACATGGTATAGCACCTGATCAGGACTATATTTTTGTGACCTATCAATCGGTGATAACAAGTTATGACTCTTTATAAGGATAGAGAAAAAGCTAAATCTTATTTTTACTATTATGGTTGGACCATATTAGTTTTTATCGCTGGTTTCTTTTTGATTTTTTTCTTTATTTTCCAAGCTAGGTTTGCAGTTAAAAGAACTCAAAGAGTGGACCTCTTTATCGCTGCGCATGGATTAAAAGATTATGAGTATTCCAATAAGATTCAAAAGCAATTCAAATCCCAAGGACTTATAGAATTTAATGTCTATGCTTATTTAGAAGATGATCCAAATGTTTTTAACTATTTCTCTGCGAATGGTGAAAAAGCGGATTTTGTGGTTTTCTCAGAAGCTAATCTCAATGATTTAAAAGAATATTTGCCTAATAACTATGTTCCTCTTTCTGATATCGCGAAAGTCGTGGATAAAGTTAATAACTTTGAAACATATAAATATGAAGAGACAAGTTACGGTATTAAATTATTTGATAAAGATGACGATACATATAATAACAAATATAAATTTAAAGACTTAATTGAGTTCACTAAAGAAGGAACTGATAAAGAAAATTATTACTTACTTATCGATAAAGAATCACCAAACTTTGATGACACAAATAAACATACATTAGGTTATTCAGTACTGTCGTACTTTTTAGATGACATGACCTTATAAGAAGGTATAATTTTCCCATATGGATAAGAGAGTTATTGTTCCTGAGAATAGATTCCAGTTACTAGGAGATCGTCTTAAGACGAGATTCTTTGATTTTATGCTCGTCTCTGTTTTGATGGGTATTTTTCTTGTTCCATATATCGTGTGGATTGTTTTTATGAATAATTCTTCTTTCTTTGTTCCTACAGAAGATAATTTCTTATTAATCGCTTTAATTAGTTACGCACCATATATTCCTTTAGCGATGATATTTGGTTTAGGCGTAGTTGGCGCGCTTTATTATTCCAAACGTTTAGCCTTTGGTGAAGGTGCGAATGCTTATAAAGATTTCTTCTATGGCATTGGTAAAAATATCAAACCCGCATTATTAGGTTTCTTTATTATTGGACTATTATATTTCTCACTTTCCTTTGGAAAGGTAGTTATTATGTTCAGTGAATTAGATCCAATAGTTAAAGGTCTTTTAATCGGACTAATGTATGTCGGTTTTATTATCTTAACTATGATTGTGGGGTTTTATCTCACACAAAGTGTGTTATATCTCGGAACTACAGGACAACTCATGCTCAATAGTGTGAAATTCACATTTGGGATGTTTGGATGGAACTTATTGATATTCTTAATCGTTCTACTTCCGTTTATCGTTATTGAAGTATGTTCTTATTTACCAGAGAGCCTATTCTTAATTGAATATATCTTTTTAGCGGTTTGTATCTTGTTCTATTTTGAATTTGAAACATTTGTATTTTCTATTTATTCTCATGCGATATTTGATTTAACAATTAATGAAGATTATCCAGAGATATATCGAAAAGGATTAAGCAAGAAAGAACCTTTAGAATGATAAAAAGAGTGGCCAATAGAGACCACTCTTTATATATAAAGAATTAGATTTTGAAGAGCTTTGCGTTATCGAGTATCGCGGAACCTTTTTTCACATGGAAGAAGATATCTAACATATATGCACCTTCCGCCATAACGACTTCTTTAGTTAATGTGGAATATGTTGTTCCGGTGATAGCGATCTTTTCTTGTTTGATACTTCCTCCTCCGGCTTTATTCCTTTGCCAGAGAATAATTTCTGCTTCATCAGTTGCGTTTTCTAATTTCGCATCAACAGAGAAGTTATATTTGAATCCTTCATAGGAACAACTAATTCTTTGATAGAAGTAACCTTCGTTGTTGCCTTCGCTTGTACCTTCACTAATTTTGAAAGCCTTGCTTCCGTCGGAGCCATCATTCGCGAATGAACATGTGCCTTGGAAGTTTGAAGCATTGAACTGTCTCCAACCATAGTAGTCGTTAGAAGCATATGGTTCAGTATTTTCAAATGATGGATTGCTTAATTTATTTAATCCATTTGTGACTTTCGCAAATTCGATGTTTTTAATTTCGGATTTGGATGGGCCTTTTGGTGAGTATGTATTATAGGCACGCTTATGTGTGAAGTATTGATTATCATCAAACGCAGTATAACTAACGCGATCCACTAAGATGTAATCTTCAACCCATGTTGCGTTACCTGCCCAGGACGGCATCCAAACACCTAGCCATAATGGCATATCAATATCAGTAACTGTGCCACCGGTAATGCTGTAAACATATTGTTCATCAATAAACCAGTCCACTCGACCTTTACCTTGGTAATCGGTGTACCAGTCAAATGTATATTTGTGAATCTTACCATCATTCATGTAGCAAATATTGCTGACATCTGGCGCATGTGTGGCTTTATTCTTTTTTGTGGTCCAAGTGGTGCACCATAATTCGTTATATTGTCCGCCTCCGCCGATTTCGATATCGATTTCGTTTTGACTAACGTCTTCGCTGCTTTCGCATTTATATGTCCATAAAGCGGTCACGCCACCTTCTCTTGGCATTGCGGCCATGGATACTTCGTATCTACCTGGGCCTAATGATTCTTTGGTTTCGATACATGAACCTTCAGGTTTACCAGCGGTTGCAGGATCTTCTTGGTTATATAAGCCTCTAGCTTTTAACGCTAAGTAGCCATTGCCGTTAGAATCTTTTGTGTAGAAAATGTTTCTTCTACGAACACCGTTATGAGGAGTGGTGCCACCGTTTTCCCAATAACCATCAAGCGTGTTCCAAACAGAATCATCTAAACCATTGGTGATTTCATCATCGAAGTTGAATTCGTTTTCTCTATCAAAGGCATTTCTTTTCTCAACATTTTGATAATAATCAGGAGAAGAGGTGTCATACGCTTCTTTATCTTCTTTCTTTGTTGTGGTGCAGCCACTTAAAGAAACAAGAACGAAAGGTAATAAGACAAGTAATTTATTAGTTTTCATAGTATTATTCCTCGGTCATATTTTACTGGTATTTTAATCTTATTAAAACAATTTTAATTGTTCTAATAAAAATTACATATGTATATCTTATTTATGTTGAATACATTTCATCTTTTTATTATAATTATTCATAGAATAAAATAGTGGAGAACCTCTTATGGCGAAAAGTTTTATTGGTGACAAAATTAAAACGATTAGAAAACAAAAGAAACTCACGCAAGAACAACTCGCTCTTGCGTTAGGTTATAAAGATAAATCAATGGTGGCCCATATTGAAAATGGTGATACCGATATGACATATGATAAGATTACACAATTTGTTCGTATGTTTAATATTGACGCTAATGAGTTGTTTGCTGAATCAATTAGCCAACCAAAAAGACAAACGGTTCCCGCTAAGATCGGTCCTTTTAAAAGAATAGTGAGCAAGGAATCCACAATGGAATATGGTTATTACTATTCTTTAACCATGACTCTTCCTTTTGCTGCAAAAGAAGAAAAAAGAATAATTAGAGTGTGGTTACCAGAAGATTATGACTTTGAACGTGCGGATAAAAAATATCCAGTCATTTATATGAGCGATGGTCAAAACCTTGTTGACGAACATTTAACCGCTTTTGGGGAATGGAAGTTTGATAAGACCGTTCATAAATTAATGAGGCAAGGACTACCTGGCGTTATTGCTGTGGGCATTGATTGCCCAAAAGATCCTTTAGAAAGAATTAGAGAATTATGCCCTCCATTTATTCCTAAACAAGAAATTGTTTTACAAGAAGGTCCAGAGATGGCACATACATATGGCGATAAATTTATTCGCTTTATCATTTATAATTTAAAGCCTTTAATTGATAAGACATTCCATACATCATTAGAAAAAAAATATACCGCAATTGGTGGTTCGTCTATGGGTGGACTTATGTCCTTCTTTGCAGCGATGATTCATCCAGAAGTTTTCGGCTATATTTTATCATTCTCACCAGCATTATTCTTCTATGAAGAAAAAGACTGGAAAAACATCGTCACCATGTGTGGAGTTAAACCAACTGAAGAAGGCAAATGCTTCTTATATTGTGGTGGAAAAGGATTTGAATCTAAGTTCTTAAAAGAAGTCGTAAATTCTTATTATCGTTTCACGGATGCTGGATATGGTAATGACAGAGTGAGAATGGTTATCGACACAAATGAAAAACATAACGAAGAAGCTTGGGCAAAGATGCTTCCTGAAGCGTTAAGATTCTGGTTAAAATAGTTCATTATTTTTTAAATATTTTTTATTAAAAATTTGCTTAATATCTATGATATTATATTTTTCTCATACCTATTGACAAAGTTACAAAAAGGTCTAATATATATATTCTTCAAATGCGAGTGCCCCGTCCTCAGCAAGACGTAAAAAGGCTTGGGAGGTACTTGTATATGAAATACTACGTTTTAAAAACAATTAACGACGGTGCGACCGTCAAAGTAAATAAAAAATTCACATCTAGAGACAAAGCGATCGACTATGCGTTCACTTATTTTGAACGTGTTAACTATAACGACAATTTACAAGTCGAAGATGAATACTTTGTCAATGGTAATAAACATAACATTGAATATGTTTTAAATTACTACACTAGATTCAGAGTGGAACGCGTCCAATTAGCGGCCTAACCAATAGTTTACATATTGTATTAATCGACAATTATCTATAAGATAGTCTCATATGTATACGAAAAATTATTATATTGGTAGCAATGATGTTGACCAATTCTTAGAACTCAAACTTCCATCATTTTTTAGAATGATGCAAGACATTGTCACTGAACACGCAGAAGTGCTCAATATTGGTAAGGCAAACACAATTGATAAAGGTTTATATTGGGTAATTACCCGTATTGAAATCGAAATTATTGAGATGCCTAAATATTTACAAACCGTCACACTTAAAACCTATCCAGGTGATGACTTAAGATTCATCTTCCCAAGATATTTTCAACTTGAAGATGAAAAAGGAAAAATCCTCATTAAAGCCAGCAGTACTTGGGCGGTTTTATCACGCGAAACACATCGCGTGTGCTTAAATCCGTTCCCTGGATTAAAAGTGCCAACGGAACATTTAGCAGGCGAACAACCTTTACCAGGCAAGTGTGAAACTGGTGATTATCAGCTTGTTGAAACTCGTAAAGTTAGATATAGCGATATCGATCTTAACGGTCATTTAAATAACACAAAATACATCGATTATATCGTAGATATTCACGATAGTGATTTCTATAAGAAAAATAAGATTAAACACTTCTTAATCAACTATGAAAAAGAACTCAAAGACAACAATGAAGTATCTATCTTTTCTAATAATTCTAATCCAGAATATATTAAAGGAGAGGTTGATGGTGTTTCATTCACTGTAAACATCACCTACGGAAATAGATAAATGAAAAAGATTGTCATTATTGGAGGAGGCATATCCGGTTGCTTTGCGGCAATCCGTATTAAAGAATGCCATCAAGACTATCAAGTCTCCATTTTTGAACATAATGACAAACTTCTAAAGAAGATATACGCAACTGGAAACGGTAAATGTAATTTCGCAAATAAAGGATCTTTAGAAAATAAGTACTCTAATGAATCTTTTGTTTTACCTATTGTTAAAGAATATAACCAAGAAGAAATAGTGAAGTATTTCGAATTCATTGGTATCAAAACCAAATCGGTGGGTGATTTACTTTATCCATATAGTGAATCCGCAGAGACTGTCGCTAATCACTTATTAAAGAGAATTAATGAGTTAAATATCGACATTCATCTTAATGATGAAGTAAAAGACTATCATAATGGCCTCATTTCGACGATTTCCGGCACTTATCCATATGATGCGTTAATTATTTCAGTGGGTGGGAAATCCTCGCCTAAATTAGGCTCTACTGGTGATTTTCATAACATCTTAATTAAACACGGATATTCTTTTAAAGAATGCCATCCTTCTTTATGCCCAATTAAAACTAAAGAAAACACCAAAATGGTGGAAGGACTTAGAAGCAAAGTATCCGCTTCTTTATATGATGGAAATAAATTCATTCATGAAGAAGATGGAGAATTACTCTTTAAGAAAGATGGTTTAAGTGGAATGGTAATATTTAATCTCACTCATTTCATTAATGGACTAACAAATAAAAAGAATGTTTCTATCCATATAGACTTCGCAAAAGGATTAGATGGAGAATATGATTCCTTGATCAATCCCAAAATTGCAAAGTATCTTTTAGATAATAAATTAGATATTCATAACACAGTCTTTAATTTCAAAGACTTCTATGGATATGATAATAGCCAAGTTACCAGTGGTGGCATTCTTATATCTGAACTAAACAACAACTTATCATCCAAAAAAGAAAACAATATCTACTTTATTGGAGAAGTCATTGATGTTGATGCAATATGTGGTGGATATAACATCATGTGGGCATTAGCGAGTGCAGAGAAAGTCAATAAAGTAATTTAAAACCGGAGCGGTTAACTCCGGTTTGTTTTTATAAAAAAGCCCCGCAACTATTTTATATGACCGATCGGGGGGGGCTTGTTCTTTAGAACAGGTCGCTATGAGTGCCAGTCCTAAACAAGAACAATTCTAATTCATCATCGTCGACATGATAGATTAGTAGCCAATCTGGTTTGATGTGACATTCTCGAAACTTAGCATAATCACCAGATAAAGGATGATCATAATATTTCTTCTCGAGTCTTTCTTGCTTGGCGAGTTTCTCAACAACCTCATTCAGTGGCGCTAAGTCAAGATTACGTTTTCTTGCTAGTTCTAAATCTTTAACAAAGCGATTTGAAGTGACAATTTTGAGCATTATTTCTCCTTTAATACTTCTTCGAAGGAGTTATACCTCTTATATTTTTTCTTGTCTTTCTTCATTTCCTCGTACTCATTAAGAGCAGCGATTGTGGTTTCGTTAGGAACATTCATCCTAATTTCAAAAGGAATTTTCTGTTCTCTAACTGCTTGAGACAAGAATAGAGAAATAGCAGTGGAAAAGTCTAAACCAAATTGATCAAACAATTCGACTGCTTGCTTTTTCAAATTTTTATCAATGCTGATATTGGTATTTACTTTTGCCATATGCTGAAACTCCTTTGCATAACTATAATAACATAATATGCGTACAAAATAAACATAAAATACACATAAATAAAACCGCCTTCAAAGAAGCGGTTTTGTTAGTTAATGATTATTTAATATGTTATTTGACAACGACTTTATGGAAGACCTTTTTACCTTTTTTGATTTTCGCGCCTTCTTTAAGCATTTCTTTAGTTAAGACCATGTAAACATCAGTGACTTTTTCATTATTTACGGAAACGCCACCTTGTTCGATAAGTCTTCTGCCTTCACCTTTAGAGGTGATGAGATTTGCGCTTACCATAGCGTCTAATAATGGTAATCCTTCTTCAGGAACATTTTCTAATTCAGTTGTCGGCATGTTTTCATCATTGCCTTCACCAGAGAATAATGCTTTTGCTGCAGCTTCCGCTTTATCAGCTTCTTCTTTGCCATGGACCATTTCGGTTAATTCATGAGCGAGAATCATCTTCTTCTCGTTTATACGAGAGTCATCCCATTTTTCCATTTCCTTTAATTGTTCTAATGGAATAAATGTAAGCATCTTTAAGCACTTCATGACATCTGCGTCACCGACGTTTCTCCAGTATTGATAGAAATCAAATGGCGATGTTTTATTTGCATCTAACCAAACAGCATTACCTGCGGTTTTGCCCATCTTCATACCGTTAGAATCGGTTAATAATGTGATGGTCATCGCGTAAGCATCTTTACCTAATTTTCTTCTAATTAATTCGGTACCACCGAGCATGTTAGACCATTGGTCATCGCCACCGAATTCGAGCATACAACCGTGGTTCTTATATAAGTAATAGAAGTCATATGATTGCATAATCATGTAGTTGAATTCTAAGAAAGATAAACCTCTTTCCATTCTTTGCTTATAGCATTCTGCGGTTAACATTTTGTTAACGGAGAAACAGGCACCGACTTCTCTTAATAAATCAACATAGTTGAGATTAAGTAACCAGTCAGCGTTATTAAGCATCATGGCTTTGCCTTCACCAAATTCGATAAATCTTTCCATTTGCTTCTTAAAGCAATCGGCGTTATGTCTAATATCTTCAATGGTGAGCATCTTTCTCATATCGCTTCTTCCAGATGGGTCACCGATCATCGTGGTGCCTCCTCCAATAAGAGCGATTGGTTTATTTCCGGCTTGTTGTAATCTCTTCATTAAAACTAGAGTCATAAAATGGCCCGCGGTTAAAGAATCAGCAGTGCAGTCAAAGCCGATATAGAATGTTGCTTTACCAGCGTTAATTATTTCTCTCACTTCTTTTTCATCAGTGACTTGCGCTAACAAGCCTCTTTCTTTTAACTCTTCATAAATACCCATAAGTATTTCCTCCTAAAAAATAAAATCCTCTAATCTAAAAAATAGACCAGAGGACGATTGCTATCGTGGTACCACCTCTATTTAGATAACTCTCACAAGTTATCCCTTATCATGTACTTAGTACATATCCGCTGTTTCGGGCGGACCCGTCTATCCCTACTGTTAGTTCAGGAAGCAGCTCTGGAATGTATTCAATAGGTTTCTTATATATCCTTTCACCAACCGGATACTCTCTTAATAAGAAGGTTCTATTTACTTCTTTCCTTCATCGCTTTTATCTTAATAATTTACTGGCTCAATTAAGCTAAGCTTCATTTTGCCATTATCTTCACGGCTTGTACCGATGATTTCAAATGTGAGGTTACTCATCGCGAAGTATGTCTCTAAATCATAATGAGTTCCCGTATAAGTTTCAACTGCATTTTCAGCTTCTTCACAGGCATAATTCATAATATTTGTGAAGTCGACAGAGATTGTATAATTCTCTGCATTCATAGTTAACGAATCATCGCCTTGGTTATTTAAGACTTCAGAAATAATGCCAAAGAATTCTTCTTTTAAGTTATTGGCATCGCTTAAACCAAATTTAATGTCTTTAACTTCAAACACTAATTTGTTATCTGTGAAACCTCCATTAGACATCTGCGTATCAAATGTTAATGATGTTGGATAGCCATTGACATCAATCTTACAAACTAGTTCCGCGATATTGTTATTGAGACTATTTTTGTAGATGTTCATATAGAAGTTTTCAATAGTGATGTAGTTCACTTTGTATCCTTCTGGTGTATCTCTATGTAACAAGGATGTATAACCAACGATATTCTTGCTAGAGATATATTCGTTAATCATGCCTTCATCAAGTGTACATAATTCTTTATAACGAGGATCGAGTGTCTTATTGATGAGTTTTTGGGCGTCCACTGTATCTTTCATCTTATCGATAAGCTTTGCTTCTGCGTCATATAAGCCAAAGCCTTCATATGCTTCTTTATCATCGATATCGACATATGAGAAATCAATAGGATTTAAATTATTCTTTTGTGATTCGTTTAAAGATTTCCAACCACCAAATAAGTAGTCGAAAGCATCAAATAATAAGTCGTCATTAGTAGGATCGATATCACCATGTTCAATTAAAGAAACGAGCATATCGCGTTTCTCTTGAACTTGTTCAGGACGAATTCTAATTTGCGTACCTGGATCATCTGTCACTAAATCATTCGTAGATAAGTGTTCAAGGTCCACAACACCTTCGATGACATTATTATCTCTAAACTTGAATTCCATCATGTTATCGCGAACCATTGTTTGCAAAACATCGAAATATAATCCCATGGATTCACTTCCAGCTAAACGACCTAAGTCGGTCAATAAGGAAGTCTTTGGATAAACGATTGCGTATTGTTCTCTATCAAATGATAAATCGGTTTGTGTACCAGCTAAGATTTGGTCAATCTTTTCATATGTGACATATTTTTTGATAAATGATTTACCAACTGATAAAAGTCCATCGACACGGCCTAAGGAAACATCTTTAATCTTAAAGACGAATTTCTCATTATCTGGAGAGATTTCCATAGTTGTAGTAACCTTCGCTCTTGTTTTAAAGATTCCAGCATCTACATCGACATAGAATAAGTAGCGGTTGTCACTAACGACAACATATGCTTTCTTCACAAATGGAACATTGTTTGGGATACTTTTCATCGCTAAACGAAGAAGATTATCAACGTCGTTATCAGTAATTTTGACATCAATCATCTTTTCTACTGGAGCGTAGTCCAAAGAATCGACGACTAATCTATTACCGATTTCTTTAATGTCTGTTTCGTTATTAATATTGATGTTTTTTGTGGCTCCATCGTAAAACAAGATATAGACAAGAGCGATTGGACCCACAACTAAAACAAGGAAAATAACGAGTAAGATCCAACCGACTTTACTCTTTTTCTTTGCTGGAACTTTTGATACTGCAACTTGCATATATAATTATTTTTAATTATCTCCCCGAGTAATTCAAACTTTTATTTTCATAAAATATCGTAAATAAAATAATGGTTTTCTTTATACGAGAATGTTAATTATAATAATTAAAGATATGAAAATACTTTTCAAAAACGCTCGTATATTAAAAATGACCGATGAAAACATTCTCATCGGTAATTTGTTAGTTAAGGATGACCGCATCGCTTATATCGGTAAAGAACTACCAAACGATAAAGACGTTGATGAAGTTATTGAATGTAACGGCAACATCATTATGCCAGGGTTTAAAAATGCTCATACACATAGTGCGATGTCATTTTTAAGAAGCAAAACTGATGACCACACATTACAAGATTGGCTATTTAATGTTGTTCTACCAAGAGAAGCTTTGCTTCAACCAGGTGATGTTTATGAAATGGCTAAGATTTCATATTTGGAATATTTAACAAGTGGTATTACCGCATGTTTTGATCAATATTATTCCCCACTTGAAAGTGCGAAAGCTGCAGAAGAAATGGGAATGAGAATTGTTCTACTAGGAACATATAATAAAGAATTCGATTCAGTTCAAAAACTAGTGGACTTCTATCGTAGTACGAACGATAAAGACGGACTTGTCCGTTATTGCTTAGGCGTACACGCCGAATACACATTAAGCGAAGGTGAACTCGAAAAAGTCGTGGAAGCATGCCACATCTTAAAAGCTCCATTCTATACACACATTGCCGAAACAGAAAAAGAAGTCAAAGAATGTATTGCTAAAAGAGGTATGACACCAGTTGCTTATTTTGAAAAGATGGGCGCTTTTGATTATGGTGGTGGTGGTTATCATTGCTGCTGGTTCAATGATGATGATATTGAAATTTTTAAGAGACACAATTGCTCCATTGTTACCTGTCCAGGTAGTAATACAAAATTAGCGAGTGGTATTGCACCAATTTGTAAATATTTACAAAAAGGTCTTAATGTCGCAATTGGTACAGACGGTCCAGCAAGTAATAACTCTTTAGATATGTTTAAAGAAATGACACTTACATATGCTTTACAAAAAGTGACATTAAAAGATCCAACTGCTTTACCAGCATTTGAATTATTAAAAATGGCCACAGTTAATGGCGCAAAAGCTATGGGATTGACCGATGCTGATGTTTTAGAAGTTGGTAAGAAAGCCGATATTATCGAACTCGATTTATCTCGTCCAAATATGCAGCCACTTAATAACATAGTTAACAACATCGTTTATAGTGGTAGTAAAGAGAATGTCATCTTAACGATGATTAATGGCAAGATTTTATATCGTAATGGTAAGTTCATGATTAACGAAAACATTAACGATATCTATGATAAATGCGCTAAGATTGGCGAAAGAATAGAAAAAGGACTCTTGGAAAAATAGTATGGCAATGGTCAAAGGTTATTGCACAAACTGTAATAAAGAAAACGAAGCCCGCCGTATTTTTGACGTGAATAGCGATACGAGATTTTGCTATTGCCCACATTGTGGTAAAAAATATCGTCCAAGAGTAGCTGTCGCTAACTATCAACGCACAATAAGTAAATACTTAAAGAAAGCTCGTTTCTTCTTGTTTAACGCCGGTGAAGCTCAATACGCTTATAACCTATATGCGTATGTACTAGAACTCGAACCAGAAAACAAAACCGCACAATTAGGAAGATTACTTTCTTTAGCTTACCTCTCCACAGTGAGAAGAAATAGATTCATTGAAGTTTTACAACTTCTTGTAATTGAAAAAGATTTATTCCATGACAAAGCATTTGCTCATGAACAATATAACGAATTCTTAATTCACTTAGAAAACTGCACAGAAACATATCTCATTAATGTGAAAAAAGCACTTACTTTAAAGGGCTATTTCTATGATGTCGATTGCATCAAATTATACTTTAAACATGTTAAGGATGTTATTGAACTTAGAAGGTTAATTGTTTCTGAACTTATGGTTATCGGTGTAACCGCGAACTTATCCATCATCAGTGATGAAACAAAAGACTTAGAAAAACAATACAATATGACTTGTATAACAGTGGATGGACAAGACCATTCATTAGCCCATTTTACAAAGAACGGCGAGCCAATTATCATCAATGGTGTGAAACAAGAAGACACTCATTTATCTCGTTATAGAATGTCTACGCTAGACGTAAATAATAAAAAGAAACTTAACGTCATTCCTGATAAAGTGTTTCCAGTGCTCTATTCTCGCATATATAGAACTTCTGAAATCGCTTTACCTTTAGCTATTGTTAATATGGCCATCGCAGTGACAATGTTGGTGCTCTATTTTATATTTATAAAATTAGCATGTGCTCCATATATTATGGGAACATTCATCTTCTTCTTACTTGTGTGTCTATCATTCCTCACATTAAAGATTATCTTTGAATTATTGTTAAAAAAAGCAAGACTTTAACTATCTCGCTTTTCCATTAATTCTCAAATAAGTTAATAATTTGGTTAAGGCTTTGCCCCTATGGGAAGCCTTATTTTTTTCCTCTTGTCCTGCTTCCGCGAATGTTTTCTTCAATTCGTCAGAGACAAATATTGGATCGTATCCGAATCCGCCTTCACCATAAGGCTCTTTAGCAATATGACCGGTGGCAATTCCTTCAAATCGAAGCGGCTTATCACTCATATTTAATAAGACAATATTACAGACAAATCTCGCTTTTCTATTATCCTTATCTTTTAAAAATTGTAGGATATTAGAAATCGCTTTTTCGTGCCCGCCGCATTCACTGGCAAATCTAGCTGAATGGATACCTGGTTTATTATCCATAGCTTCAATCTCTAATCCAGAGTCATCAGCGATAATAGGCATGGTGGTTAACTTAGCAACTGCTTCCGCTTTAAGAAGAGCGTTACCGAAGTAGTCAGGAGCGTTTTCCTCAACTTCTTCTGGTCTAAGATTTAAATCGTTGAGGCCATAGATAGTCATGCCGTGTGGCGCTAAGATTTCTCTCACCTCTTGTAATTTGTGTTTGTTGTTTGTGGCTAAAATAATTTCAAAATTCATACAACTATTATCTTATAAATTTTTATAAAAAGATACGACAAAAAGAAGC
>JAEDDA010000036.1 GCA_016298185.1 Bacilli bacterium
AATACGTTTTTTTGTATTTTTGTCTATTTTCTTTGGTATTTCATATTAGAGTTATAAATATGTCCATCATCAAATAACAATAACAAATGTATTTAACTACCAATAAAAAATAATAGAAGCAAGATTTCTCTTGCCTCTATTTTATTAAGCTTGGTTATTTTTGATTAACCAGATATCAACGATAAATGTTTGATTATTTATGTTGTAGTCATAGATGAGCACGATGTCATCCGCTGGCATACACATATAGAAGTATTGATCATTGAAGTATTCATAATCATCTACACGAACAAGATAATCATCATCTAAATCATCTCTTTGTGCTTGGATATACCCTTTTTCTTTAATAAGGTTGAAGTATGCTTGTTCATCCGCATATGATCCACCTGTTATTTGAATCTCTAAACAGATACTTCCTGTTTCAGTGTCAACATCATAGATGAAGTTATAAGTACCACTTTCAATGTTATATGAAGGAATAAGATTACTTCTATCATCTAATAAGTGGTCCACCGCTGCATTTGGCCAGGCGTCTTTTGGACAATATACGTAATTATAGGCAAATATACCTAAACATGGTCTACTAGCTCTCACGGAGGCTAAAACCTGCATTTCAAAGCCAATAGAATCTTTGATAACTTTACTTGCATAAGCAACTTCGTATTCATAGACTGTATAGTCATCCCAGTCAATGTAAGTATCTGTTGTTTGTTCTACATCATATCCTTTGGAATAACAGAGTTCTGCGTATTCACTCACTTTGGCTTCAGCGATTTCATCTTCTGTGTAATAAAGATATGCACCTAAGATATCATCACCATATTCATCCACAGTGTATTCGAATTCATATTCATCCGCTTCCATATAGGGAATTAAAGCGTGAAAGGTGTCATACATCTTTGTGGCTTTTTCTTCTCCCCAAGGAGATTTAAGAACATAGCTAGGATATTTACTGTTTTTTGTGCATCCCACGATAAATGGGATAAGTAATAATGTTAATAATTTCTTTTTCATAATCATTAACTCGCTTTGTTCAATGTAACGTTTGGTAAATTTACACCTTTAACTGATGAATTAGAAACGACATCAAATGAACTGCCATCTTCGGCAATATTTTCAATCATTACTGTAGAGTTAGAACTTGTGAATGTATATGTTCCATTAACTTCATTTGTTAATGTAAGTGTGTCCATAATTGGAGATGAACCATCGATATAGGTGACACTTAATTTTTTGGTGTCTGGATCAAATGAACAATAAAGATGAGCAGCTTCATTAGCGTATGAATTACCTTCTAAACAAGTTGGAAGAGTAGCAGCGCCTAAGACTGTAATTTCTATTTCATCATAGTAAGCGTTGCTATTATTATCTTTTTCATTTGTGTACACCTTAATTGTTGTGGTGCCTTCATTACGGCCAGTGACTGTTACTGTGCCGTCAATGTTTCTAGTAAGATAAGCGACATTTGGATTGCTGCTTGTCCAGTACACCACCTTATTTGTGGCTTCGCTTGGATCAATAGTGCAACCTAATGTAATGGAATTATTTTTTCTTACTGTTAGGACATCACCAGTAATAGCAACTTCATTAACTTTAACTGTTGGTTTTTCGACATGTGTGTTTGTTTCATTTGATAATGTCACTTCATCAATAACTAAAGAGAAGGAACCAGTAAAGCTCTTGGCTTCACAAGCAATTCTCACAAAGTGTGTTGGATTATCAAATTCTTTTTCAAGTTTATGGCTAGTCATATTCGCTAAGCCTGCATCCTTATTGAGTTCGTTTTTCACGAATTCTGTTTCGTCACTAGCAAGTGTCCAGTTAACACCATCAGCGGATGTGTAGATTTTGAATGATTTGTAATTTGATTTAAAACTATTACCTAATTGAGAATGTCTATGAAGCGAGAATGAGAAAGCGATAGAAGAAACTTCTTGATCGTCTAAATCAAAATCAACATAGGCCACTAAGGCTTCATTAACACTTTCTTGTGGTGACATGCGTAAGACATTGAGGTTTGGTGATTCTGTAAAGGCATCTGTATAATCAGGTTTTAACAATGATGTATGGAAACCAGTAATTCTACTAACTGGTTTGAAATTATTTTTCTCAACAACATTAACCGCTTCAAAACGAGTTTGGAATAGTCCACTATTGGAACCTTGGACTTGGTCGTTATAAATATTTTCATAAGAAGCAAAGTTGAATTTGAATACTGCGTTTGTGTCATCAATACCTTTAGGTTCATTAACTTTGACCTTTAAGATATTAGAATCAATCTCTCTCATATGTGAGTTGTTGTTCTCATCATATTCAAAGAATTCCACTGTAGCTTTTACATTCACTGTGCCTGGTTTCATCGCTGTGATGTATTTATGACCAGTTGTGAAGTTTTGTTTAATATCCACTAAAGCGACTTGTTCATCGTATTCACTTGTTGGATTACCGTTATTATCAATAAAGTCACTTCTATCTGGTGTCCAATTAACCAAATAGGACATATTGATATCATTTGGATTAATGACATAACTTAAGTCTGCGTAATCACCGACTTCTAAAACTAAATCAAAACCTGTTTCAGTTTTAACTGGATCAGTGTCATTAATATTATTCGCAGCAATACTAATTGAGGATGGATAGGTTTCTACCTTTTGTGTTTTACCAGTAATTGTCCAATAGTCTTTGACTGTTGTTTCGCTTGGCATAGGAGGGAAACCCCATTGAGAACTGGTTGTGCCATAATAACCAAATTGTAATTGGACATATGGTGAATTCTCATCGTTTGTGTCAAAACATCTGACCTTTTGAATTCTATCTTGATGATTTTCATCACTTTCAACAAGAATGATGATTTCGCTAAAGGTTTTATGGTCATAAGCAAAACCAAATACTTCTCTAGAGATTCTTTCTAAGGACTCATCTTTTACATAGAAAGAATTCACTAACGCACTATATTCGACATCTTCTTCATGAATCTTATTTAATAAGTTAGGAAGATAAAAGTCTTGGTGTTCAAGAGTTAAATCAACGTGGTATTCAGGATTATAGTTAAGCCAACCAGCTGTACCACCTTCAGATGTATAGTCCCAATAAACATAGTTGCTGCCATTATAGTCAGCGAAGAATTGGTGATGCCATTCTCCAAATATAGGGAAATAGTTAATATATTGATTGTCACTTAATCGATAAATATAACTAGCTTCTTCTAACATGCTGTCTTCTTCTAAAACAGTGACATTAGAATAGTTATATTTCATTAAGTTATCCCATGAATCGTGACGGATTAAAGAGCCACCACCACCTTGTTCATCAGGATCTTTTTCTTCATTACCACCACGGCAGCCTGTAATAACAAGTGTGCCAATAAGAATGGTAGATAAGATTAATAATGTTTTCTTTTTGAGCATAATTAATTTGCCTCCGGAATATCTATTGCTATAACAATTGTTTGTTCGTGTGTATCTTGCATCTCACCAAACATGTAACGGAAAGACACATTACCTTGTGACATAGTTCTACTTCTAGAATTCGTGCCATTTGATGAATTAATAACTTCCCATCCGTTATTCTCTAAAATCTCTAAATAGGAGTTAAAGAATTCTAATGTTGTAGGACCAAAATAAATTAAGAATGTATTTGCGATAGTGCTAGAAACCATAAAAGAAGTTCTGCCATCTAATACACTAGTAAAGTTTGGTAAAGCGATTCCTAAATATCTTAAAGTATCAATTCTAAATGAGTTTGTAGTGACTGAAACAACGAGGGAATTGCGGTTATATTCGTCATATTGCTCATAGAATTGAATATTAGTATAACCATCTAAAGAAGTGAAATAGTAAGACTCTTCTGTGGTATATTCACTTACTAATGAATAGTTATTTGTGGCCATGACTTTTTCACAATAAGAAGTCATGCCGTTACTACCTGTATTGTGGGCGAATAACATATATGAATCATAGGAATTATCAAAATAAGCTTCATATGATTCCGCATCCACTTTTGGGATAGTTGTATCAAACAAATAGAGATAATCTTCATCAGGGAAGAAATCAATACGATTAGTTTGTTGATAGACAACAATCGAGAATACTGGTGTCTTATTAACAGTACCTAAAGCGTATTCCACTTTTAAGTCATCCGTTGGGTTCATTAAGCGGTAGCCGTATCTATGTGGGGTGCCATCGCTATAAGAACCGTTATAGATATAAAAGTTATTATCTTCTAAAGCATTCAAGTAATATTCTTCAATACCATTAGGGTCAACACCATACGCGCTTATTTGTGTAGCGTTGTTACCAAGGTATTTAACATAATCACAATAATATTCATTCGCTGGGATACTAGGAATATATTCCGATGCACCAGGAGCAGAATGATCAATTAATGCTTCAATTGTCTTATCCCAACTATCTGTATGATATGGAAGTTCGATATTATCAATATCATCTTTTTCTTCTTTCTTAGTGGGCTTACACGCACTAAGAGCAATAGAAGAGAACAATACAGTTGTTAATATGAGTAATTTCTTCATTTATTTACTCCTTTTATAAGTGAATAGAAGTGATGCGATAACCCATCACTCCTATTTGTATTTAATTAAGCTAATGTGAGTTCGACAGAACCACTATAATCTAACATGATGCATTTGTAGCCAAATACGGTAGAGTTTTCATCTTCAAAATCGAGATAAGTTGCATCACCAGATTTTCTAATTGATACGATGCAGGATTCATCTCCGACATAGCGGTAGGTATTAGCGACTGAATCAAAGTTAAAGACGTATTGTTTTAAGCCATCATCTAATGTGACGCTTGTTCCTGGAATCACATTGACTGCGACTTCATTATCATTAATGTCTTTAAATGTATAAGCAACTTCGCTGCTAACCGGTTTGCTTACTGTGACAGCAAGAACAGCAACATTGCCATCCACTGTGCTGATTGTAACTGTGGTGCTACCTTCTGCTTTCGCGGTAACTAAACCTTTATTAGAAACTGTAGCAACACTTGGTTCGCTAGATGCATATGTTAATGTTTTGTTTGTGGCATCGTTATTAACTGTGGCATTGATTTGATATGTTTCACCAATAACTAATGCTTTTGAAGATTCAGTAAATGAAACCACTGCAGGGACATATGCGTTAACGTGAACATATAATGTCGCGGAAACACCATTGCCTGCTGTTGCGGTTAAGTGGAAGTCACCAGCTTCTAAGACTGTGACAACACCGTTTTCAAATGTTGCGGTTGCACCACCTTCACTTGCAAAGTCGCAATTAACTTTGCCCCTTGCATAGACGGATGCTTCTTCATCAACATATGTCCAATCTAATTCATTGGTGTTTGTATTGATATCAAATGATAATTTGCCATCTGTGGAAGCAAAGGATAATAGACCATTGCTGCTATTTAAAGAGCCTTTAAATGTTCCACTTGTACCAGCATAATCACCATAACCAGCATCAGAATATTGTGCGTAATAAGTATCGCCTTCTTTAGTGACAACGATTGGATTAACAGATAGTTCGAATTGCTCTCCACCTTCCCATGTGCAAGAGGTATCGGTAACTGTTATGGTTGATCTTGGTGTATATGTACCAACGCCTGGAACTGGTGCAGTACCTGTTTCATCAACAAATTCAATGGTAACTGTTTCTGCTGGAACAGCATTACTTGTCGCGGAGAATGTGAATGAACTACCAAATGCGACATTCATTCTTGAAACAGCACTATTTTCTGCTACTTCGTTACCATCGACAAACATTGTAACTGCTGTAGCTTCTTGTCCTATAACATATGTACCATTTTTATTGGAGTAGCGCTCATTTACATCTTCGATAACTAAATCGTTTCCGGAATAAGAAACGAATAAGTTAACGTTTCTATCATGGGAATATAGATATTTATCTTGATAAACGATATTTGTGTAGACATATTCGACATCATCAAAGAGTAATTTATTTGAATTGATTTCTGCTTTGTGTTGTACAGAATCGCCGACATATTTGTTATAAATACCATTTTTAGTGACAATATCTGTCAAAGGTGTTTCTTCACCATATCTACATTCATGGCCAACTGCACTGTAGGTAAATTCAATACTTGAGATATCGCAATCATAATTATCGTATTTACCTTCAAATCTGAAGTAGTTAAGACCTGGAATGTTATTAAATGTACGAGAACCACCATTAGATTCTTCTTCTAAAAATTCGTACATTGATGAGTTGCTATAACCACCAAATAAATGGAAGTTGCCATTACCACCATTAACGGTAATTTTAGTAACACCACTTAATGGTACAGCGTTAAAGATAGCGTCATTAGCTCTTAAACGTGTTTTGTTATTGATAACCGCCATTGAGTCTTCAGCAGTAGAAAGACTCACAAGGGAGAATTCCACTCCGAAGTTACCTGCATTTTCATTAAGAGCATATTCTGTAGCTGTATTGCCAACAAAAGTATGTTCTTTACTCAAGTCCAACACTAAAACTTTACTTGTGGCGTTTGGATCTAATGAATAGCCTAACGCACCTCTATCAATACGATTAGCGGTAACAACAAGAGCAATAGCGATGGAACCCACTCCTAAGCATGATGTTAGAAGTATTATTTTGTTTTTGTTCATCTTGTTTCTTTCCTTTCTTCACACTTTTTCAAGTGGTCATCTTATTAAATATGAATATCATATACCTGTGCACGTATAAAGGTAACAAAAATTGATAAAAAATTTTTGAATCTTTACCTAAATTTAATAAACATATTCTTAGAAAAAATAAGATAAGTTAGATATAAATAAGACAAAGTACATAAATCAAATGTATTTAAAAGATAAGATAAAATAAAAAACCACTGCTAGTTGATAACAATCTTAGGATACCGAATGGGAATCCTCGGTTGTTCAACTGCCGAGATGAAAATGAGCCTTGGTTGTTAGAATTATAATCGTCACTATATGTGATAAAAATATGTTGTAATAATATAAATATTAAGTGGTAAAAATACCACTTTTTTGAT
>JAEDDA010000002.1 GCA_016298185.1 Bacilli bacterium
TTGTTTTAATAAATATATCTATGATATTTTTGATATAATCACTCGATTTTCTATATAGTTAGGGAGTTGATTTATGAAAACTTTAAAAACTTTAGTCGCAATTGCTTTGTCGGCTGCAGGTTTAAGCTCTGCAGTTACTTTAGGTGTTGTTGGCAATAATGAACATTTAGAAAAAGCTAATGCAGCAATTGCTGAAAGCACTTTATACATAGATTTCTCTGGTGCTTTTTGGAACACTACTGCTCCTAATATTAAAGCTCAATTATGGGGCGGCACTGGTGGAGACCAATACTTTTATGATGGAAGATCTGAATGGTCTACCATTTCTTACAACGGAAAAACATATGTATGCATCAATATTGCAAATTATACTGATTCGACGGGCATGCAAGTTTATGCTTGGAATTACGACAAACAAGGCCACATTTCCGAAACTATTAACGCCAGCAGTTTGACAGCAGGAATTAATCTTATCACCGTTGGTTCTAGTGGCAGTTGGGATGTAAAACAACCAGTTACTTTAGGAACACTTACATTCGGTTCTACAGTTGATGTTATTAAATATGGCGTTTTCGACGGCGTATTAGATTCTACTTCTATTGGAAAAGACACCATCTCAAAGAATTCTACTTATGCAGTTCCTGATTCGATTGTTAAAAGTGGCTATCATTTCGAAGGATGGTTTACAGACGCAAACTGTCAAACCAAATATACAGATTCAACAGTTTCTGCAAATATGAACCTTTATGGTAAATATACAAGTCTTACTGTAGATTCTTATGTTTATTACATAACAGGTGTTTCATCAAACCCAATTTTTACCCATGTGTATTTCTTTGGGGAATATAATAACAACGATAATCAATGGCCGGGAACAGCTTTATCAAGTTATGCATCTGAAATTCACGGAGTTTTTTCTTTCGAAAATAATTTACAACTCATTTATAAAATTCCTGTTCCATCGGTTGCCGAATTCTCATTTATATTAAATGATGGTTCTAACAATGCTCAAACACATGATGTTAAAGGAACTCCAGGTGCTGGCTATTGGTTCTGGCTCAAGGATGGTGAAAGTAAATACAGTTGGAGTGTAAACGCTGATGCTGGTGCAGCGATTGATTTGATTGTTGATGTAGAGGCAAAAAGAAATGCAGTTTCTGCTTCTGGCAATATTCTCAGTTACTCTATTTGCGGTATTTCTTCAAGCGATGCGGCAACTTTATATAATAGATATTTAGCTTTATCAGCAAATGCAAAAGGCTTTGTTGATAGATCTACGACCTATACATATAGTGGAGCATATGATGGAACTATTGTTCCAAGTGAAGAAAATGTCTATTATTATGACATTATGGTTCAATTAAGAGCAATTGCAGTTAAAGGAAATCAAACTGTAAATGATGCAAAGCTAATAGTTGAGATTAATGCAGGAAACTCTACATTGGTCGTCGTTACTATTGCAAGCATAATCTCATTGTCTTTAGTCAGCGCGTTCTTCTTACTCCGTAAAAAGAGAAAAGAACAATAATTCTTAACATTTATAGAATAAACAGTCGCAAATTTGTGGCTGTTTTTTTATATGTAATTTTCTTAGATGTTATTTTTTGAATGTTTTCAAATAGATTTCTTTTAAATCTTTATTGATAATAAAAATAAGAAACAATATGATTTCCAAAAAAATTAAAAAGATTACCGCTACAAGCCTTTTGATACTAGGCACTTTTTCCTTAGTGTTTTCCGCTGCTGTTATAAGTAACAATGTTCAACAAATTAAAACAGATGCCAACAATACATATTCTTTATTTTTAAATAAAGGTATTTCGGTTGATTCGAATAATTACGGAGAAGTTACTAATTCTCGCGGAACAACTTTTGGCTTTAAATTATCTAACTATACCGCTGGAAGCAATACTCTAGGCACATTATCTAGTGGCGGAGAAATACTCAACTATACCGCGATTAACGGAATACAAAGTATTGTTATAACTATTACTTCTGGATCACTAAATGTTTATTATGGCTGGAAGCAATATACTTCTAGTGAAGTTGAATATGCATCAGAAAGTTCTTTGACATTAAGTTCATCTGGAACTCAACAAGTTAGCCTATCAAATATTAGTCCTTCATATTTTAAAGTGGTGGCAACATCTCAAACTAATATTTCAAATATCACTCTTAATTATTCATGTAGTGAAGCCACAGTTATTCCTAATTTAAGAGTAACTGTTGCTCAACCAACTATTTCTTCTGGTTCATCTAGCACAATTACATCAAATAACTATTTATGGATTTGTACAAACTTAGCAGATTCATCTGCTTCTGACTGGCCAAGCTATGTGATGACTAAAAATAACGACGGTTCATGGTATTGCGATTTTACTAATGTGGCAGTCAGTGATAGTGGCTATGGATACACTTTAGTAGTTTGCGATAGCAATACCACAATTGGTTGGACTTATCAGATGAGTGAAGCCACGGTTTTATTTGGCGTTGGTGCTGGACAAAGTGAACTTAATATTGATACTGTTCATACTTTCTCAGGACAACCGACAGTTATCTCTAGTTCTTACACATTAAATTTAACAATTAATATGAATGGTACAATTCCAAGTACTTTTGGTAATATTCAATTTGTATATAACTATACTAATTCCACAAGTAATTATATTTGGGGGCACCAAATTAGTTCTTCCGGTTTATCTTCATATTCATATCAAATTAGTGGTTTAGATACCTCTACATCCTTATATTTCAAACTTTATATATGGGATCGCAATATCGGCGATTGCTATATCGGTGGTTCTAGCGGTGCTAACTGGGCATTAAATCCAACTGGTTCTTCTAGCGAAAGTGCAACAATCACGTTTACTTACCCAACCAGTACTTCCACTGTTGGAACTTGCGTTATTGATAGTGGCTCTCAATCTGGAAGTATGTCATTTGATGATCAAATCACAACTGTTTATGGAAATACGATAACCATCGCTCCAACATTTAGTGGTTCAACAGAAACATTTACAGCGTCATATTCCGGCGAAAACATCAGAATTGATGATAATCTTTACGTCACTGGTTTAAAGGCGGGAACCACCACAAAAGTCACACTAACATCCTATAGTGGACTTACATGTTCTTTTAATGTCACTGTTTCAGGTTCTTCATACGCAGCCACATCCACAAGAGATGATATGTATCCAAGTGGTTCTAGCACCAAAGCTAGTGTTTCTGAAGGATGGTTTACTTCTACCTCTGTTAGCCAAATTAATGGCATGGGTAGTGACTTCTTTAATGGTGTGGACATCTCATCTGCAAAAGCACTATATGATAATGGTTCTAAATTCTATAACGCTAGTGGCGAAGAACAATCATTGTTTTATATCTTAAAAGACGCTGGAGTTAACTGGGTTAGATTAAAGCTATGGGTCGATCCACAATCAAGTAATGGTATTTCCTATGGTGGTGGTAATTCTAACTTGTCCAACACTTTATGGATGGCCAAAGAAGCAAAAGCAGCAGGAATGAAATTCTTGTTAGATTTTCATTATTCTGATTATTGGACACATCCAGGACAACAAATCATTCCAAAATCATGGAATTCTTGTAACAATGCTTCTTCTTTACAAAGTAAGATTAAATCTTACACAACAGAAGTATTGCAAAACTTCCAAAACAATAATTGTTTGCCTGATATGGTTCAGTTAGGCAACGAAATATCTTCTGGTATTTATTTGCAAAAATATAGTGGTTCTAGTGAATCATTAGATTCATATGGACAACCATCATATTTAACGGGCAAATCTTCATATAGTTATGGGACTACAAATTGGTCCGAATATACAAATTACATCAAAGCGGGATATGAAGGCGTTAATGCAGTTGATAGTTCTATTAAGAAAGTTCTTCACTGGGCTAAAGGCAGTTCTATAAGTGCTTCCATAATTAATAGCTTCTTCTCTTCAATGCCAAGTAGCTATTACGACTATGCTGCAATATCTTTCTATCCATTCTATTGTTTTGACTCCATGAGTGCTGCACAAAGCATATTAAATGGTTTAAGCATTTCAAAACCTTGGTTTGTCGCCGAAACATCCTATCCATTCTCTGGGTCATCATATGTTTATGAAAATGGTGCGGATGTTACTCAGTTTACTATTTCCAATTGGAATACTGGCGATACAAATATCAAAAATTCCTATGCCTTTAATTCTTCCGGTCAAGCGAATTTAATCCATGATTTAACCGCAGCTGTAGTAAGCGCTGGTGGAAAAGGAGTGTTCTATTGGGAACCAGCTTGGATTCCAAACTCTTCCGTAGGATGGGCAGGCAGTGGATCGTTATGTACATGGTCAAATCAGGGTTTCTTCTCTTACGATGGTAAAGCATTAGCGAATCTTGATTTATTCGCTCAAATGTCTCCATATATTTAATAAAGTAAAAGCGGTCTCAACAACCGCTTTTTTCATGCCTTGATTTACTTACACACGGATATCATATCCGCTTGTGTATGCGTCAGTTTTAATACTATTAATTTTTAAGGATAAGTAATTAGCGAATGTGGTGTTTCCTTCACCTGCGCCATTTGGATTACCTCTATATTCTTCTGGGAATGAATTTACATAATTTTGGAATGTTTCATTAGAGATAACTCCATTGTTTAATAAAGCTTCAATATTGTGTTGATATTGGAGTCTATAGTCTTCGACTCTTTCAATGGTGGAATGTCCACTTCCGGAATCAGCGGAAGTGCAGCAGATTCTCCAGAATAAGTTATTGGCTTGCCATTCACCGTTACATTGCATCTTTGTGCTTTCTGCGGAGTAATCAGTCATATAATTCTTTCTTCCTTCGCAACCTGCGCCTAAACAACGATCAAAATCATAAGGAATAATAAAGGCTTTTGGATTTTCTCCACTTGTGAAATATAAGTAGTAGTTATTCCCATTATTTCTCATATCGTCAAAGTTTCCTAAAAGGAAAGCAATGGATTCATATTTGATAAATGTTTCTACATCTAATACTTTTTCAATTTCGTTTTTCCATTCGCTTGCGGATAAACTCTTATTCTTCACAACATTAACAAAGTTAAAGAAGTTTGCGTGAGTGGTGTTCTTTTTCTTATTTGTTTTTAAATTATATGATGGATGGAAATAATTTGTATTATCTTCCACACCGATTTGATTGCCGATTGTGATATTACCGCTCATATTAGCGGGTCCTTTATCTGTATAAGTACATTTATATAAGTCACCATCTGCGTATGCTTTACCAAAATGTCTCTTAATAAAGATATTGTCGATGCACTCCATGACTTCATACGTTGTATTGATTGGTGTTTTACCAGTAATACCAATCGTGGTATCAGCGAGTGTGTCTTGACCAGCAAGGACTCCGTTGTTTCTAAAAATATTTAAAGCATAAGATTGTTTAGATTTTGTTTGGTCATCATTTCTATTCCATTTGATATCGATTTTTTCCATATCAAATAAGGTTCTCTTTTTTCTTGCGTTCCTAGCGGCAACATCTTCCCATGTTTTTGCGAATTGCTTTAATGGTTCGATCGTGGTGTATTCTACATCGTCAAATGTTTGTTTAAATGAGAATTTGTAGTGGCCTAATGCACTTAATGAGAAGTTATTATCTATCAATATATTTCTTCTGGACATATTGCCTTTAATTTTGACACCAACTTCTTCAAAGTTATATTCCACATCTCCCATAGTTAAAACGAATGTGCAAGGAACATAATAATCATGGTATTTAGAATCGTTATGATCAGATTGATAATTATTCAAGAAATCCGCGGCCGCTTGTGTCATGGTGACATTAATTGAAAGCTTGGTGTTTGGATTCCAAAACTCTATGTATTCTTGACTTGGCGCGATAACGTAGTCTTTATCAATTTGAATTGGATAATCAGGTGTTACTGGAGTTTCATTAACAACACAGCCTGTAATCATCATTAGAAAGGATGGTGATAGAAGTAGTAGCGCTAATTTATTTTGTTTCATATCTTTATCTCCTTTTCTTTCTCTTTATGATAAAATATTTTTCAATAAGTTATGAAGATAAAAATTATATTTGTTGATATTGATTGGACCATCTTAGACCACAATAAGCACGATTGGGATTATGAATCAATTGAAGCTTTAAAAATGGCCCAGAAAGCGGGAATACTAGTTTATTTAAATACCGCTAGACCATATGATTCCATTGCTCACACAAATTTATTTGATATATTCACTCCTGATGGCATAGTGTGCACAAATGGTGGCGTGGTCTTCGTGGGTGATAAATTACTATATGCAAATACCATTCCAGAAGATATCGTAAGACAAATAGAAAAGATATCTAATAAACACCATTTGGTGCTCGAATTATCCACAAATAAAGAAAGATATTTCACCGCTAAGCCTAATATATATGTTCATAACTATTTTTCTGTGTACGCAGAAACAATTCCAGAAGTGAAGAAATATCAAAATAAGGATGTATCCGCGATTTTATTATTTGCACCAGAAAAATATGATGAAATATTGAAGAAAGAATTCCCTAAGGAAATGAATTTCCTAAGATTTGATACACATGGTGTGGATGTTGGTTATTATCAAAACACTAAAGGTGACGCAGTTAAGAAAGTCTTAAAATTCTTAGGAATTAAAAAAGAAGAAGCGGCTTCTGCTGGAGATCAATATGATGATATTTCCATGTTTAAAGAAACTGGTATTTCTATTGCCATGGGAAATGGTGTGGATATTGCTAAAGAAAATGCTTCCATTGTGGCACCAGGTATTGGTGAGCATGGTTTAGCTCGAGTTTTAAAAGATATGCTTCAGTAATAATTATTTGTTAAATAATTCTTAATAGTGATACAATTTTTAAAAAGGAAGTCCATCATATGAAAAATAATGTTGGTATTTTGCTCCCGGTCGCATCATTACCGGGAAATCATGGCATCGGCGATTTTGGTCCTAACGCCTATGCTTTTATTCGTTGGCTCAAAAAGAGCAATTATAAATATTGGCAAGTATTGCCACTTAATCCTGTAGGCCCAGGTAACTCACCATATATGTCTACATGTAGCGAAGCCATTGAACCTCGTTACATCAACTTAGACATGTTAGTGAAACAAGGACTATTAAAAAGAGTGCCTAAGTTCCAACCAAAAACAAATTTCATCCATTATGGTGAAGTGGAAAATTTCAAAGAAAAATATTTATGGAAAGCTTTCCAAAACTTCTTAAAAACTCCGATGAGAGGATATAAGAAATTTAAGAAAGATAATCCATGGCTAATCGCATACGCAACATTCACCGTTTTCCGCAGGAAAAGAAACTATCAACAATGGAACTATTGGCCAAAAGAAATGATTCATTATTTCGATGAACATAAAGAAGTTCCTAAGGAATATGAAATGGAATGTGAGTTCCATATGTTTATGCAATTTATCGCTTATAAGCAATGGATGCGCTTATGGGCGTACGCGAAGAAGATGGGTATTATCATTATCGCTGACTGCCCATTCTATGTTGGTATCGATTCAACAGATTGTTGGTTAAACAAAGACCAATTCTTAATGGATGAAAATTACCATCCAACCTTAGTCAGTGGTTGCCCACCAGATGCTTTCTCAGATGATGGCCAATTATGGGGCACACCAATCTATGACTTCAATAAGATGAAAGAAGATCATTATAAGTTCTTAGTTCATAGAATTGGCTATTTAGCCAATACTTGTGACTTACTTAGACTTGACCACTTCCGTGCGTGGGATACATATTGCGTTATTCCTGCGGAAGACACAAATGCCAGACGTGGTGTGTGGTGGGAAGGTCCAAGATATGACTTCTTTGATGAGTTATATAGACAATATCCAAACATCAATTTAATCGCTGAAGATTTAGGTGACTTGTTCCAAGGCGTTCATGATTTAAGAGATCACTATAAATTACCAGGTATGTATATTTGTGAATTTACAATCTTTGATTTAAATGCACAATCAAAGCCCACACAAATTGTTTATCCAGGTACTCATGATAATGAGACATTGTATGGATGGCTCAAATCTCTTCCACAGGAAAACATCGATTTCTTAAATTGGAGATTCAATAATCCAAAAGACTTATATAAGACAATCTTTGAATACATTTGGAACTTACCATCTTTGATGACTATCTTCCAACTTCAAGATTTGATTAAACTCGATAACCGTGGTCGTATTAACTGGCCAGGTACAGTTGGTGATCCAAACTGGTGTTTCAAATTCAGAGACTTCTCTTGGAAAAAGAAAGTTCAATTCTTCAATAAATAATAAAAGAGGCTATGCCTCTTTTTCTTTTTACAAAACACATAAATCTTTTACTATGTAAAAAATATTATTTATCTTCTTTATACAATATTTGTATACAAAAAAATTACGATAATGAATATAATAAAATAGTATTTTATGTAATAAGAATGACTTCGAGGCGTATAGAACCAAAAAACATTCTTTTCTTACATGATTAGTAACTAGGGGGATCTCCTATGAAAAAAGGAAAATTATTATTATTCTCCTTCTTAGCTGGAGTGCTAGGCTTTTCAGTGACTTTTGAAGTGGCAAAAAACATCAAATATAGTGATGACAATGTCACATACGACACTCCTGTTATTAGAGATATTAATCGTCCAGACTTCGTAAGAGCGGGCGATGATGAAATCCCAGATGTTAAAACCGTTGAACTCCATTATCATAACGACAATGGTGGATGCGGTAATGATACAACTACACTTGGTACCGCAGGTGGACGTGCTTTCTATATTTGGACAACTGGTGTTAATGGTACTGAATGCATGCCTGACCACGTCGCTAACGACGGTCAAGACATGGACATCACAATTGATTTAACTAGCGAAAAGTTCTCTAAATATGCTGGTAGAACCTCTTTGTTATTCATCATCAAATACCGTATGAATAGCGCAAGCGATGAAAACTGGGGTGGACAATCCTCGGATACAGAACTCAATTTTTTTGAATTTCCACCAGATGAAGATGGTAAAGTCGTCGCTTGGACAACAACCGGTTCTGGTAGTGATATCGCTGTTTTCCATACCGAAGCTGAAACCAAAGTCCTTGGTGTTAAATCCGCAGAATTTGTTGATTGGAAAACAATTAGATGCAACAATACCGCAGAAAACGTCAAATGGGAAATGTATGCGTTTGATGAAACGTTCTATAAGAGAGACGCCAAAACAAGAGATACATTTAAGAAATGGTATTTAATCATGAATGGTACCAATAGTGGTCCAACATTTGATATCACCTTCCCAAAGATGGCGCATATTAATATCGTTTATTGCATTGAATCAGTTGATTTAGCATCCACAACTGGGTTAAAGAAAACCTGCTATGTGACATTCGATAAGTTATATAACGATCCAAGATTCTTGGAACATTATGTATATAACGGCAACGATTTAGGATGCACAGTTACAGATAATAGTACAACCTTTAAAGTTTGGGCTCCAACCGCAGCGAATATGTCATTACTCATTTATGGTACTGGCTTATCACTCGACTTTGGTGGTTCCAATAAATCCACAGGTTATCATATGTTCTATCAACCTGGTGGTATCTGGGAAATTACATTTAATAGAAAACTTTCCGGTAGTTATTACACATATCAAGTTTCTAACTCCGGCGGTACACAAGAAAGTATGGACCCATACGCAAAAGCATGTGGTCTTAATGGTGTGAGAGGCTATGTTTTTACATCTTCTTTTACAAACCCAGAAGGATGGGATGAACTCCCAGAAATCTGGGATGGCAATACCACGTTTAAGTGGGATTCCTCTAATCCAAAAGAAGTTAGTGGTTTAGATATTAAAACTCCTCAAGAATTAACCATTTACGAAGTGCATGTTCAAGATTTCACTGGTGATGCATCTTGGAATGGTACTGAATCTAAAAGAGGTACATACGAAGGTTTCATAGAAAGAGGTACACATGTTGAAGGTCATGAAGATGCTTCAACAGGCTATGATCACTTAAACGAATTAGGTGTTAGAGCGGTGCAATTATTACCAATCTTTGACCACGATAACAATGAAATTGAAGAAGATGGTTATAACTGGGGTTACAATCCTCTTAACTACAACTGTGTTGAAGGTGCTTATTCTAGCGACCCTACCAATCCTTCTAAGAGAATTAGAGAATTCAAAAATCTCGTTTTACAAATGAGCAAAACAAATAACCACACACGTGTCATTATGGACGTTGTCTATAACCACGTTTCTCGTGCTTCTGCTTCCTCATTTACAAAATTAATGCCTAAATATTATTTCCGCTATTCAAGAACTGGTGAATACACAAATGGTTCTGGTTGTTCTAATGAAGTTAAATCAGAAAACTATATGGTGAGAAAATTCATCGTTGATAGCGTCATGTATTGGGCCAAAGAATACAAGATTAAAGGCTTTAGATTTGACCTTATGGGTTTAATTGATACTGAAACCATGAGAGCAGTCAAAGACTCCTTATATGCCTATGACAAAGACATTTATGTCTATGGTGAAGGTTGGACCGGTGGTGGATATGGTGAAATGATTGAAGTTTCTCCAGGTAACTGGCAAACCGTTCCTGAAACCGTTAACGGCACACATGGCACCACAACTGGTGCGGTTTATTCCGAGCTTTATCCATCAGCTACATCCCCAGGTTATCTCGGTGGATTTAACGATAGTGGTCGTAACGCTTTAAGAGGTGGAAATGATCAAGGTTGGGGCTCAAGCAGTCACTTACCAGGTTGGGGCTTTATGCAAAAAGGTAGCGATGCCTCCGCTGATGATAGAGGTAGGGTAGCCGATATGATTTGGGGTATTTGCTCAGGTCAAGGTGGTAACCCAAAACAAACCATTAACTATGCATCTTGTCACGATAACTGGACAGTATTTGATCAACTTTATTACACATTAGGTGATTCTAATGATGGAATAGCGCCTGATTATGAATATGTTATGAATGGAGTCACAACCGCTCACGCATTAATTTTTGCCTCTAATGGTGCAGCATTTATGTTAGGCGGGGAAGAAATCTTTAGAACTAAAGAATTAAGTGCTACCGATAGAGAAAAAGTTTCTCCAAATACATATGAACAATTGTATAGCAGATATTGCTCACATAACTCATACAATTCACCATTAACTGTTAACTCATTTAAATGGGGTAATAAAATTACCGCTCATGGTGTCAGCTATGCTGGCTACTTTGAAGCATTCCAAAATATGGTGAAATTACATCACGATATGGAAAAATTCCCATATCAATCTTCTGGTTTCCCATACCATCAAACTTCCGCAGGTAATCCAATTGATAACACCTCTTGGGCTGGTGGCGGAAAAGATGGTAATTATGAAGGTGCCGCTGGCTTCCAATTAGATGAATATTTCATCTTCGCAGCAGGCCGTAACTGGGGGTATATTAGTAGTGATGCACATACATGGACTAAATTATTTGAATTTGGTACATGGAAACATGGCGATTATGGCAATACCGTTGATGTTGGCGATTATTCCACTAACAAAGGCTGTGCTATTGTTATATTTAAAAGAGGATAAGGAGGAAAAGACGGATGAAAAAACTTTTATTGTTGCTTGTTCCTGCCGCTTTATTAGCGTTAAGCGCATGCCAACCAAATACAGAAGATAATCCTGGTGGAGATGATGACATTCCTGTTGTTGATCCAGACCGTAAAAAGGATTTAACTGTCAATTTCTTCTTAAACTATTCTCATTCAGAAGAACCATTCTTTGTTTATGATTGGTATACATTAATTCCGATGGGTAAATGCCCAGAAGAAGCAATGCTTACTTCTGAAGATGCAAGCGATCCATTATTCCCTGTCTTTGTGTGTTGGTCTGAATATCCATCATCTATTGATGATAGTCATGCATGGAACTTCAAAACCGATTCCAAGACAAGCAAAATATTAAATCTTTATGGCATTTGGACTAGTGCTGAATAATTAGGAGGATAATTATGAAAAAAATAAGTCTTCTATTTATGGTAGCCATGAGCTTATCTGTCATTGGCTGCAATCCAACTAAAGGTGGAGGCGGAGAAACTCCTGAACCACCAACACCCGAACCACCAAGTCCTGGTGAAAGACACGATGTTGATATTGATGTTCCTGAACTCGTTGCACTTAGTGAACCAGCAGTTTATTTCCATTATTGGAGACAAGATTGCACTTACACTAACTGGGATATGTGGATTTGGGAAAAAGACCATGATGGTGCCGCTTTTAACTTCAACTACAAGGATAATTGGGGTGTTGTCGCAGCCTATACTTTAAGTAGTTGGGAAGATCCACTCGCGAATACATTGGGATTTATCGTGAGAAAAGGTGGCGATACCTGGGCAGATAAAGACTTAGGTGGTAGTGATAAGTACTTAGACTTTTCATTATTTACCGCTGATGAAAATGGCTCTTATCACGTATATTTAATTTCTGGTCAAACCGATATCTATATTGACCCAGAAGGACACGTGAAAGGCACAATTAAACAAGCTTCATTCCCAAAAGTCAACATTTTAAGTGCTTCTGCTAACTTAGGTATGACTTCTTGGTCACTTAGAGAAAACGGTGTGGAAATTATGGGTAACCCATCCACAAAAAATATCAGACGTATTTATCAAACATTACCTGAAGGCAAAACAGTTGATTTTGCTAAGAAATACGAATTATATGTCACATTTGAAGATGAAACTTCCGCTAATGCATTAGTCAGTAAGTTCTTACTCTTCGGTAGTGAAGAATTCGGTAATTTATATAACTATGAAGGTGATGATCTCGGTGTTGAAGTGGATGCCAATGGAACAACATTTAAAGTTTGGTCTCCATTATCTTCATCCGTGAAATTAAGAGTCTATGATAGTGGTACTCCTGCCGCTTTAACTGGTGGCGATGATACACATCAAGAATACGAAATGACTAAAGAGGAAAAAGGCGTTTGGTCATATCATTCCACAAATCAGTTATATGGCAAATACTACACATACGTAGTCACAAACGAAGCATATACAGAAAAAGAAACAGTTGACCCATACGCAAAGAGCGCAGGTATCAATGGTTCTCGTGGAGCGATTGTTAACTTTGAAGAAACTAACCCAACTGAATGGGATTCCATACAACCACTTCCATTTGATAGAAAAGAAATGGTGGTTTACGAAACTCACGTTGCTGATGTGACCTCTTCTTCCACATGGACTGGTACAGAAACTAACCGTAAACTCTTCAATGGTATGTATGAAAAAGGCACAAAATACACCGAAAATGGCAATATAGTTTCTACTGGCTTTGATCATATCGCTAGTTTAGGTGTTAACGCCGTACAAATCCTTCCACTTTACGACCAAGCTAATGATGAAGTTAACCCATCATTTAACTGGGGCTATAATCCTCTTAACTATAATGTTATTGAAGGTTCTTATTCGTCCAATCCATATGATGCTGCAGTGAGAGTGAGAGAGTTCAAAGAACTTGTTAAAGCTTATAACAAAGAAGGCATGAACATCATTATGGACGTTGTTTATAACCACGTTGCCGGCGCACAAGGCTGCAATTTTGATGTCTTAGTGCCAGGTTATTACTTCCGTTATAACGACAATGGTTCTTATAGTAATGGTTCAGGTTGTGGTAACGAAACCGCAAGTGAACATTTCATGATGAGAAAATTCATGATTGATAGCGCATGTTTCTGGACCAAAGAATATAAACTCGGTGGTTTTAGATTTGACCTTATGGGATTACATGATTTAGAAACCATGGCTCAATTAACCTCTGCTGTTAAACAATTAAATCCAAGCGCTGTTATTTATGGCGAACCTTGGAGTGGTGGAACATCTCCATTACCAGATAGCGAATCCGCAAAACAAATTAATGGTAATAAATACCAAGGTTATGGCGCCTTTAACGATAAGATTAGGGACGGTTTAATCAAAGGTGGTTTAGCGGGTCCAACAGAATTAGGTTGGATTACCAATAACAAGACCAATATCGGTAATGATATCAATATGATTACCAGAGGTATTAAAGGTATTACCGCTGCTGGTACGGCAATCAATGATCCAGACAAGACCGTTAACTATGTTACATGTCACGATAACCGCACATTATATGATAGATTTATCGCAACAAAGAAATTCACCGCAGAACAAGACGAATTATTAGAAAAGATGAACGTCTTAGCCAATGCAGTCATTATGTTATCTGAAGGTACATCCTTCATGCTTGCTGGTGAAGAATTCTTAAGAACAAAACAAGGCAATGAAAACTCCTATAACGCTTCTTATGAAGTTAATGAGTTAGATTATTCCCTAAAGATTAAACATCCACGCATGATGGAAAATTATCAAAAACTTATTCAAATGAAGACATTATCTGGTGCCTTACATTTAGATCAAGAAAAAGCTTCCGCGATTAACATCAAAGCTTCTTCTGATGGTTCAATGATTTCTTATAAGATTGTTGAAGAAGATATTAATAGAGAAACATACATCATCCACGCGAATGGTTTACCAGTTGAAAACACAGTTGATTTAACTGGTTACACATTATATTGGTCCACATTAGAAGGAAACGCCAAGGAAATCTCTGCGGCCACACCTGTGGGACAATATGAAACAATCATTGCTTACAGAAATTTGTAAACTTAAATCGATTTATATAAACAAAGGGGTGTTTCGGCACCTCTTTTAATTTTATTAAAATAATTTCAAAAATGTTTTGTATTTTTTTGTAGTGTAGTTATAATAGACCCATAGGATACATTCAACGAACCTTAGTACTTATTTATTAAAAAAAGTATTCTTTTATTTGTTGAATGCAAAAAACGAAAGGAGATTTCATTGATGAAATTAAAGAAAGTCCTATTTCCATGTGCCGTCGCAGCATTAATGCTCGCAGGTTGTACTGGCCAAAAACAAGGCGGTGACAACTTAAAAGGCACATACAATGTCACACTTTGGGTTTCCGAAGTTGCTGGTGTTGCCGATCAATTCAGAGCTCAAATCAGAGCATTTGAAGCCGAAAACGAAGGCATCAAAATCGTCGAAACAATTGAAGGCGTTTCCGAATCCAGCTCCGCAACTCAAGTTTTGACAGATATCGACGCTGCCGCCGATATTTACTGTTTCGCACAAGACCAAACAGCTCGTTTGATCGAAGGTGGTGCTTTAGCAAAATTAGGTAAAGCTGCCGCTGAACAAGTCAAAGCAGAAAATGACGCAGGTTCCATCCTCGCAGTCACAGGTGGAAATGATTTATACGCATATCCACTAACATCCGACAACGGTTACTTCATGTACTATGACAAGAGCGTCATTACAGAAGACGTTGACATCACAAATTTCGAGGCAATTCTCGCAAAATGTGAAACTTCAGGCCACACATTCACAATGGAAGCCGCAGGCTCTGCTTGGTACATCGCCAGCTGGTTCTTCGGCACAGGTTGTACATCTACATGGACAACTGACAATGAAGGCAAAATCAACGGTGTCGTTGATACATTCAATGACCCAGTTAAAGGTTTAGCAGCAGCTAAAGGTTTATACAAACTCGTTAAATCCACAGCTCACAAAGACAATTCTTCTGTCGCTTCATTTGAAGATGCTACACCAGCCGCAGTCGTCGTTTCCGGTATGTGGGACTACACCACAGCATCCGCAATTTTAGGCGAAAACTTAGGCGTTGCTGAATTACCATACTTCCACGTTGGTGAAGAAGCATACCACTTAGGTTCCTTCTCTGGTAACAAATTATTAGGTGTTAAACCACAATCTGATGCCAAGAGAGCCGCTGTTATGTCCAAATTAGCCTTATACTTAACAGGCGAAAAATGTCAACAAGAAAGATTTGACGAATTTGCTTGGGGTCCATCCAACAAAGTCGTTCAAAATTCTGAAGCCGTTAAAGCTAACCCAGCACTTGCTGCCTTAGCAAAACAAAACCAATATGGTACACCACAAGGCCAAATTCATGGTTCTTGGTGGGATATCGCGAAAGTTATCGCAACAGATGTCAAAGCCACAGATGGTTCCGATGAACAATTACAAGCTGCTTTAGATGCTTATGCTGCAAAATTAGCAGACATCTTTGAAGTTCACCCATGGGGTCTTGTCGGTAATATGGCAGAATCCAATTGGTCCACAAACATTGAAATGACACTCAATGCAAACGGAACATGGGAAATCACCTATGAATTCTTAGCAAATGCTGAATTCAAAGTTCGTTGTGGTGGTGACTGGGATTCCTTCGCCACATTAAAACTTACCTTACCAGAAGGTATGGAACAAATCGAAGGTGGCAACATCAAAGTTAACACAGCTGGTACATACAAGGTCGTCGTTGATCCAGTTGCATTAACATTAGTCATTACAGCTCAATAATTGAGTTATTTAGGGCTGGGGTCTTTTAGCCCCAGCCCTTTGTTTTATTAAACAAAAGTTTAAAGTTTAGGAGGAATTATGAAACAATATACCGACCTAGAATACTTAAAACTTAGTGGCCCAGAGAAATTCGCTAATCGATTCTCTAGATTCTTCTTTGGAATCCCAAGGGCATTACTAAAATTTTTAAAGGCGATTGGAAGATTCTTCGCTAATATTGGAAGAAAAATCGCTAATGTATTTGTTAACATTTATCGCACATTCGCAAATGGCGATTGGAAAACAAGAGTCTCTTATTTCGTAATGGGATTTGGCAACTTATCTCGTGGTCAAATTCTAAGAGGTTTATTATTCCTTATTTTCCAAATTATTTTTATTGTGTACATGGCCGTATGGGGCTGGAAGTGGCTCTCACAAATGGGCTCTCTCGGCGTCATGGGTCCTGAAGAAATTTATGACGAAGTATATGATACATATACTACTATCTATCACGATAATTCATTTAAAATCTTACTTTATTCTGTTTTAACACTTTTCTTCATCGTTGGATTTATCGTTACTTGGTACTTCAACATTGAACAAAATAGAATCGCGGAACAAATCATTGGTTCTAGTCAAAGAAAGGCTTTAAGAATTTCTTGTAAAAAAGAGATCAAACTTCTTAAAAATGAATACAAAACAGTGCTCAAAGCCAAAGAACCAGATCCAAATGAACTTGCTCAATATAAAGAGAAAGAAAATGATATTAAGGCCCGCTATCAGGCTGAAATCGAAGCCGTTCCTGTTAAGAAGCTTAAGAGTGGCAAAGATGATATGAGATCATTAGTGGATGATCAATTCCACAAAACTCTTCTTGCTCTTCCATTACTTGGTATTTTGATTTTTACTGTTATGCCAATTATCTTCATGATTCTTGTCGCATTCACCAACTATGATGGTGCGCATAACGGTTATTCAAATAACTTATTCCACTGGGTAGGATGGGACAACTTCAATACCATGCTTAACTGGCAAACCGGAAACAAAGCTTATTCCGCTGCTTTCGGTGAAATCTTATCATGGACATTAATGTGGTCAGTATTCGCAACATTTACCTGCTACTTCTTAGGTATGTTCGTTGCGATTTTGATAAATAAGAAAGGAATTAAGTTAAAGAAACTTTGGAGAACAATTCTTATTCTTACAATTGCTATTCCACAATTTATTTCCTTACTATACGTTTCTAAATTATTTGCTGATAAAGGTATCGTCCTTACATATTTACAAAAATGGTTCCACGTTCCGGAAACATTCTCATTCTATGGTCCTAACGCATCCGCTTGGACCGCAAGAATCACTGTTATTGTTATTAATATTTGGATTGGTATTCCATACCTCATGTTAATGGCAACAGGTATCTTGATGAACATTCCAGAAGACTTATATGAATCCGCCAAGATCGACGGCGCAAACGTCTTCCAACAATATGTGAAGATTACTCTTCCATACATTATGTTCATTACTGGACCATATCTATTAACCAGCTTTATCGGTAACATGAATAACTTCAACGTTATCTTCTTGCTGACCGGTGGTGCTCCAACAAATGCTTCAGCTTCAGCTGCATCTGGTTCTGTTGGTTACACAGACTTATTAATTACATGGTTATTTAAAATCACAACAGGCGCGAACTCCGAATACTATATGGCGTCAGTCATCGGTATTTTGATCTTCGTTGTCACTGCATTTATCGCGATGATTGTCTATAACGTGATGCCATCCACAAAGAATGAGGAGGATTTTCAATAATGAGTGAAGAATTAAATCAAGTCGTTGTTGAACAAGTCCCTGTTCAAAAACCCAAAAAAGAAAAGAGACATATGGGCATCAAAGCCAAGAGAATTATTAGCAATACCTTTGTCTATATTCTCTTAGTTATTATGAGCATTATTTGGCTCGCTCCATTTGTCTGTATTGTTTTACAATCATTCCGTTGTGAATCCACATGGATGACAGGTTACATCATTCCAAAACAATGGGGATTTGATAACTATGTAAGATTATTTACAAAAACAAAATTCCCAAGATGGTTCTTAAATACCACAATTATTTCAATTGCAACTGCAGCGTTGCAGTTAATCATCATACTTTGTATGAGTTATACCCTTTCTCGTTTGAGATTTAAAGGTAGAAAAGCTTTAATGAACGCCATGCTTGTCTTGGGTTTATTCCCTGGCATCCTTGGCATGATCATTCTTTATCGTATTCTCGCAGATTTACATCTGACTCAACAGAACGCGATACCGGGATTAATTCTCGTTTATACCGCGAGTAGTGGTATGGGCTACTACGTATCCAAAGGCTTCTTTGATACATTACCAAAGAGTTTGGACGAAGCTGCCCGCGTCGATGGTGCTAATAGAGCACAAGTCCTCTTCAAGGTCATCTTACCACTCTCAAAACCAATCATTATTTATACCTTATTAACATCATTTATGGGCCCATGGGGCGACTTCGTATTCGCACGTTATGTTTCATTCGGTCATAGTGATGGTATGAACGTCGCTGTTGGTTTACAGAACATGTTAGGTTCTGCAGCTAGCATTAATGCTAACTACACAACATTCTGTGCTGGCGGTGTAATCGTCGCAATTCCAATCACAATCTTATTTATGTGCTTGCAAAAATACTACGTCGAAGGTGTTACCGGCGGCGCGGTTAAAGGATAGGAGAATTAATTTATGGCAAGAGTAAAATTAACTAATGTTAAGAAAATCTATCAAGGCAATGTTACTGCCGTTCATGATTTTAACCTTGATATCGCGGATAAAGAATTTATCGTTTTCGTCGGTCCTTCTGGATGTGGTAAATCCACAACCTTAAGAATGGTTGCCGGCTTAGAAGATATCAGTGAAGGTACAGTGGAAATCGATGGTGAAGTCGTTAACGACTTACAGCCAAAAGACCGTCACATTTCCATGGTCTTCCAAAACTATGCGTTATATCCACACTTAACAGTTTTCGAAAACATGGCATTCCCACTTAGATTATTACGCCATCCAAAGATGAGTAATGATGAAATCTATCGCCGTGTTACTGAAGCTGCTGAAGTTTTAGGTATTACGCAATTCTTAAATAGAAAACCAAAAGCCCTTTCTGGTGGTCAAAGACAACGTGTCGCTATCGGTAGAGCCATGGTTAAAAACTGTAAAGTTTTCTTAATGGACGAACCATTATCTAACTTAGATGCTAAGTTACGTAACCAAATGAGAGCGGAAATCATCTTACTCCGTAAGAAGATTAATACCACATTCATCTATGTTACACACGACCAAACAGAAGCTATGACATTAGGCGATAGAATCGTCATTATGAAAGATGGTTTCATTATGCAAGTTGGTAGCCCATCTCAAGTCTTTGATAAACCAGATAACTTATTCGTTGCAGAATTTATCGGTGCTCCAAAGATGAATATCGCTAAAACAAACCTTGTTAAAGAAGGTGGCAAATACTATGTCACTCCATTTGGCAGCAAAATCTTAGTCGATGGTGAAAAAGGTGCGGAACTTAAGAAGAGAGGATATGAATCTCAAGAAATCATACTTGGTTTCCGTCCAGAACATACCGTTTTATCTAATAAAGCGGAAGGTGCATGTCATGCAACAATCACAGTTAACGAAATGATGGGTAGTGAATTACACTTACACGTCGTTACCGATGATGGCTCACCAGTTATTATTAGAGTTCCAACCATTCAACTCACTGATAAAGAAAGAGAAGAAATGGTGGCGGGTAAAGAAATTTACTTCACATTTGAAGGAAAAGTCATGCACTTCTTCAATCCTGAAACTGAAGTTTCATTATTCTATGATGCTCCAGCTCCAGTAGAAGAAAAACCAGAATAGAAAAGGATTAAATTATGGCTGAAGAAAAGAAAAATTCAAGTGGCATATTTAAAAACTTAACTATCATCCTCAGCTCTATTGTTTGTTTTGGTGTAGCATTAGCAGGAATTATATTAGCGTTTCTCGCTATTTCTAAGACCAAAACACCTCAAACTTGGATGATGTTCTGGATTTATCTAGGGGTCGCCGTTGTTTATGTTATTTGGCTTGTTATCTTCTTAGCGTTCATCGGAATGAATAAGAAAGCTCTCGTCGTGGGAATCATTAATGTCATTCTCACCGGTGTATTAGGTGGTATCTTCTTCTTTTTCTGGAATCCTGATCCAATGCACAATCCTGGATTTTTGGAAGAAGAAATTAAGAACAAGAAAGACAATTCCTTCGATAGTGTACTTGGTGTTAGCAACCCTGAATAATATATAAAAATCTAATTAGGTGGTCTTCGGACCATCTTTTTATTTTCTAAAGAAATAAATTGAAATAGAATAAAAGTAAGAGAGAAATTTATATGAAAACGAAATTTGTTGTTAACATTATTCATCGTCCAGAATTATCTCCTGAATACGCAGAAAAATCTTCTGGCGTAAAAGAGAAATCCGTACAAGATGAATCACTAGAAATTTTTAAATTCCAACAAGAAACCGCACACAAAAACGGTTTAAAAACGACTATACAAATAACTTACGCTTCTTTGTTTAGTGATGTGATAGTGAATATCGCAAAAGAACACCATGAAAAGTATGGTGATGAAATCGGTTTATCGTTATTAGGCCTTCCTTGTAAAGAATTTAGAGCCAAATATAAAACAGAAGACTTCTGTATTTGGATGTTCTCCGATAAACAAAAAGAAGAAATTGTCGACGATGTCTTTAAGATGTTCTACGACAAATTTGGTTTTTACCCCGAATCAACAGGCAGCTATTTTATGGATGCCTATACAATTAATTATATTAAAAAGAAATACCCTAGCGTGAAATGCGCAATCGCGACATGTTGGGAAGAAGGACCAAAAGCCTATCATACATGTAACAACTCTTGGTATACATTTATGGATGGTGGTCCATGGAATCCTTGGATTCCAAGTAAGGTGAATTCCCATTGTCCAGCATTAAATAAAGATGATGACAGCGGTATTGTTGCTATTCCTCACTTATCTCGTGACTTACTTGCTTGCTTTGATGGCAATGGTTCTAACTTTGGTACCCATCCACAGAACGTTTTAAGAGGCATGATTTACTATAAAGATGGCGACAAGATTGAATACCCATATTTATATAACCTCATCGATCAATATCGTCATTTAGGTAAATACAATAATGGTTATGCCTACAATATGATGTTTGTTGGCCCAGGTTGGTTAAACCAAAAAGGTCGTTGGGAATGCCCATATGAATTATTAAAGCAATCATACGAAGATGGCATGAGATACTACGGCAACCTCAAAAAACAAGGTGAATTATTAGATTTAACAATGAGTGAATTCGCTGATTTCTATCGCGAACAACATAGAGATTATTTAGATAGCGAAAATGCCTTATGGAAAGATATTCTTTACGGCAGTCAAAAACAATATTTCTGGTACGCTGACCCATTCTTTAGAACTTGCTTAGACTTCAACCAAGGTGGTGCGATGATTGACTTACGTCCATATGTCGCTAGAATCCCACAAAATATTGGTATTGGTCATGATCAAGTTTACGATGCAAGTTATCCATATTTAATCCAAGCCAATTACCGCGCTGGATACTTTACGCATTATGCAGGCGCAGGTACAGTGGAATCTTGCAAGATTTCTTATCACGGACAAGAAACCGATCTTTGCTTATGCCGCACATTAGCTAAATTTGAAAAGATTGATGGTGATGTTGTTATTACCGCAAATCCTGTCAGTGTGGTACTCGATGGCTTAGAAATCGTCATACAGTCCGTTTTCACCTTCAAAAAAGGTAAAGGGGAATTAGTTATTGAAAGAAAGATAATTAACGACCTAAAGGGCGAAAAAGTGACATTTAAGGAATATTTCACCGGCGCTTTCGGTTTGAACGAATATCAATCTGACTTATCTAAGGTCACCTTAGGCGTTGATAATGAAGAAATGAAATACCAATACTTAGGCAGAAAGATTAATAAAGCCGGTAAAAAGGCTTATGTGAATATCCCAGATGTTTTAACAAATATCTCTTATAGCGGTGATGTTGATGCTTTTGAAGTGGAAGAAGGTATTGCTTTCTCCCCATGCTATAAACTCGCTGCTTATAAAACTATCGATAAAGGAGGAATTAAAACATGTCTCAATCTAGTAAAGGCAAATTAAATTATCGCTGTCCGTCCTGTTTCATGAGAGACATCGACATGGATATGTTCTTCGATGAAGAAAAGAAAGAATATTATTGTTTGAGATGTGGCTTCCATGGACAAGAGGAAGAAGTCCTTCGTTTAAACGAGCAGGCTAAATATCGTTATAAAGCCATGAAAAAGAGAGTGGTGTCTTTTGGCGAAGACAATGAACCACTTATCATGAAGGACCATAAAGCGGGAGAACAATAATGTTTTTAGGTATTGATGTATCAACATATTTTGATGAGCAAGAAATCGGTGCTAAATATTATTTAAATGGCCAAGAAGTTGATCCAATGAAACTCCTTGTTGAACAAGGCGTTAAATATATGCGTATTCGCGTATGGCACAATCCATATGACGAAGAAGGTCATCCTTATTTAGCAGGAACAAATGATATTAAAAAATTCATCATGCTTTCTGAATTAGCGGTGAAGTATGGTTTAAGAATTATTTTAGATATCCATTATAGTGATTTCTGGGCAGACCCCGGAAAACAGTTTCTTCCAAAAGCCTGGAAAGATTTATCTTTTGAAGAAGTAGAGCAAAAAGTCTATGAACACACAAAGGATATATTTAAGGTAATCCATGAACATAATTTCCCTGTCGACTATGTCCAAGTGGGTAACGAAATCACAAACGGTATGCTTTGGCCTCATGGTAGACTTGATGAATCTGTTTCCCCTAGGGGAAATTATGAAGGCTTAGCCAAATTATTAAAGCAAGGTGTTAAAGCCGTTAGAGAAGAAAGCAACGCAAAAATTATCATTCACTTAGAAAGAAGTTACGATCAACCTGCCTATTTTGAATATTTTTCTAATATAATTAGATTAGGCGTTGATTTCGATATAATCGGTTTCTCATATTATCCATATTGGCATGGAACATTTGACCAATTCTTCGCTAATGTAAAAATGTGCAAGGATAACTTCCACAAAGAAGTGATGGTTATGGAACTCGGTTATGGTTTCACCCTTGAAGATTACATCAAGAACGGTAGCCAAGCTCAACTTGTGATTAACGCAGATAAAACTGATTTCCTCGCTAATCTTCCCTATCCAATATCTCCAGAAGGACAAGCTTTATTCATTAGAGAATTCTTAAAGAGAGCAAAAGATGCTGGAATGGTGGGAGTGAATTATTGGGAACCACTTTGGATTCCAGGTCCTGGCATTTGCTGGGCCTCTGAAGCCGCGCAAAAGTATATTCATGAAGAAGGAAAATCAACGAGAAACGAATGGGCGAACCAATGCTTATTCGATTATCAAGGCAATGCCTTACCAGCATTGAAGGAGTTTAAAATTGATGGAAAATAAAAAAGAAAAATCATTCTTCATCATCTTAACTATTGTTCTTGCTTTATTAGCGATTGGATCAATTGTCGCTTTTATCTATGCCTGCTATGACGCAAATCAAAAAGGCATCTTTTTTGGTGTCACCTTTGAACTCGTTTATATGGGACTATTTTTCATCGTGCAATTCTTTGCGTTTTTGATGTCTTTAAAAGCGGTAAAAAATGGTTCGTTTATTTTTTCTGAACTTACGCACATTCGTAATAATGCAAAAATAAGAAGCAAACCCGCAGCGGGCATTGCTTTGGCATTTGGAACGATTGGTTTGGCGTTATTAATTTATTCACTTTTAGTGATATTTAATGTTGCTCCAACAATCTTTAATTTCCCACTTACTTTATATATTGCTGCTTTACCAACTTCAGTCACTATTTTAGTGGTGGCAGCTTTCTTTTATATCTATCCATTTTTGTTTTTAAAGGGAGGAAAAAAACAATCATGAAAAAATCATTCTTCATTATCCCTATGTTAGCATTAGGAATGCTCACTGGATGTAACAGAGGTTATGTCGAACCAGACATGACTAGAGATGATAGCAAAGTCGCTTCTGAATCCTTATTTGTGAAGAAAGTCGAAAACATTCCAGAGGGCTTTATTATGGGTGTTGATGCTTCAAGCATCATTGCCGAAGAACAAAGCGGTGTCAAATACTATAATTTTGAAGGTGAAGAAGAGGATGGTTTAAAAATCCTTTCTGATAATGGTGTTAACTATATCCGTGTCCGTATTTGGAATGACCCATATGACGCAAACGGAAAAGGTTATGGTGGTGGTAACAACGATTTAGCGAAAGCTATTGAAATTGGTAGACGCGCTGCTAAATACAAAATGAAATTATTAGTCGACTTCCATTATTCCGATTTCTGGGCTGATCCAGCGAAACAATACGCTCCAAAAGCTTGGGTAGATATGGAACTCGAAGATAAAAAACAAGCTTTATATGATTTTACTAAAGACTGCTTAAAACAACTACAAAAAGGTGGAGCAGTTGTTGGCATGGTACAAATTGGTAATGAAACCAATGGTGGCCATATGGCGGGTGAAACTAGATTCTCTTATTTTGCTGCATTATTCAACGAAGGTTCAAAGGCGGTTAGAGAAGTTTGGCCAAAAGCTTATGTTGCTTGTCACTTTGCTAATCCAGAAAAAACCGCGAACTATTATGACTGGGCAGCGAAGATGAAACAATATGATGTCGATTACGATGTCTTTGGTTCTTCTTACTATCCATATTGGCATGGAACATTAGAGAATTTAGGAACAGTTTTAGATACTATTGCGAAGCAATATGATAAGAAAGTTATGGTTATGGAAACATCCTATGCCTACACAACTGAAAACACCGATTTCTGGAATAACACAATCGGTGACAACGGTGATGTAGCTAAACCATATCCATATTCCATTGCTGGACAAGCAAACTCAGTTAGAGAAATTACTGATACAGTTGTTAACCATATGACCAACGGTATTGGTATTTGCTATTGGGAAGGCACATGGATTTCTGTTGGCAATGAATCCTTAGAAGCTAACCAACTCAAATGGGAAAAATATGGTTCTGGTTGGGCCAGTAGTTATGCTAAAGATTACGATCCAAAAGATGCTGGTGCATGGTATGGTGGATGTGCAGTAGAAAATCAAGCCTTCTTTGATGAACACGGCAAAGCCCTTGAATCGTTAAAAGTTTTTAACTTAATGAGATATGGTAACGACGCTCCTAAATACATAGATGGTATCGAAGATGTCCAAGTTAGTTACTATAACTACGAAGACTTCGCACTTCCTGAAACAGTCAATGTTATTTATAACGATAACAGTAGAAGCGCTATTGCAGTGACGTGGGATGATTTCGACATCGATGCCGCGAAAGCAGCCGGTAATGCTAAATACGTAATTAATGGTGTTGCTGGCGGACAAGCCGTTAAATGCTATCTTACCATCATGGAAGAAAACTTCGTCAAAAACTATAGTTTTGAAAATGGCATGGATCCATGGGTTTTGACTAATAATGGTGCGGCATTAAGTGATGTTCATAAAGCCCAAATTACTAAAGAAAATCCACAAACAGGTACATCAGCATTCCACTTCTGGTCACAAGAAGCTGATTGTGTCAATTTCGAAGTTGAACAAACAGTGACAGTTCCTGCGACAGGTACATATAAATTTCAAATCTCCGTTATGGGTGGTGCGGATACCGGTGCAGCTGATGCTTCAAAACAAGATATCTATGCTTATGTCAAAGTAAACGACACCGTTTATCAACAATCCGGTAAGATCACTTCTTATGGCGCCTGGGCTGATATTAAAATCACTGGTATTAATTACACCATAGGTGATACAATAAAAGTTGGCATTCACGTCAATTGTTCCGAAGAAAAGGTTTGGGGCGATATCGATGACGCAATGCTCAATTTGGTTCTCTAATTATGAAAAAAACAGCTTTTAATCTCATTGCTATTTTAGCGGTTTCATCAACATTAATTTGTGGTTGCACTCCAAAAGATAAAGGACCCGTCGATGACGATCCTATTCCTATGGAGTTTGAAAAGAATGATGACTACGTCTATGAAAACATTCCTAACGACAATAGATCCACTGGATACGAGATATTTGTCCGTTCCTATTACGATAGTGATGGTGATGGTGTTGGCGATTTAAATGGTGTTAAAGCAAAAATTCCATATCTCGCAGATTTAGGCATAAAAACCGTTTGGTTAATGCCGATTTTCCCGTCCTCAACATATCATGGATATGATGTCACTAATTACTACGAAGTTAATAGCCAATACGGCACATTAGATGACTTTGATGCTTTAGTCGCAGAAGCTAATAAATATAACATGGACATCATGCTTGATATGGTGTTTAACCATTGTTCAAAGCGACATCAATGGTTCAAAGACGCCAAACAAGATTTTGATAACAACAATACAAGTCCTGATTCCAAAAAAGATTGGTTCAATTTTAACTCTGACGGATCTTATGAATGTGGCTTTGGCAGTGATATGCCAGACTTCAATCTCGATTGCGAAGCGGTGAGAAATGAACTTGAAAAAATTACCGAATTCTGGATTAATCACGGCTGCAAAGGTTTTAGATTAGATGCTGTTCTTTATTACTATCGTGATAATGTTTCTAAGAATGCTCAATTCTTAAACTGGTTAAGAGATACCGCACATAAATATGATCCAAACTTCTACTTTGTTGGTGAATGTTGGACCACAGACGCTTCATTAAATAGCTATTTCGCTTCTGAGTGTGATTCATTCTTTAGATTCTCAACCGCAATGGGTGGTGACTATTGCTTCGTTAACTACATGAAAGGTAGAGGTTCAGCAAAGACATTGCTCAATGTAATTGAGAAGAATGAAAAATACGCCAAGAGCAGAAATCCAAATAGTTATTCCTCATATTTCTTAAGCAATCACGATCAAGATCGTGTTGGACATAATTTTGATGAAATGCAAAATAAATGTGCAGCTTCATTCTATATGCTACTTCCAGGCACTCCATATATGTACTATGGTGAAGAAATTGGCTTATTAGGTAAGAGAATTACTTCTCCTGACGACTACTCCGATGCCAGAAGAAGACTTCCAATGATTTGGTCAAAAGATAATAAGACTGGTCAATGTAAATTCCCAGAAGCAAATCGTCCAGATTTAAATCACAATGCCCAAGTCGAACTCGGTGCGGACGACCGTTTACAAGAAAAGTTCTCCGTATTAAAACACTATAAGAAAGTGCTCAATATTCGTAACAAATATAATGTCTTCAAACATGGTACATTTGAAAACTTATATTCCAGTCTTAATGTCACTGAAAATTACATTTATGCCTTTAAAGTTTCTCTTGGTGATGACTATGTCATCGTTGTTCATAATGCTGGTACGAATAACATCAAAGTGACAGCACCTGGAACAGAGATTATTGAGCAAATTAATACTTCTCATAGAATTCCAACATTAAATGGTGAAGAATTAACACTTGGTGCTTACTCCACAGTCTTGATGAAGTAACTAATCATTTATCACAATTAAGCGGACTTGATTCCGCTTTTTTTAACTAAACTATTCCTTGTGCATACACGTGTGCTAAAATGTAAATAGCAAATTTTTATTTGCTTGAGGTTTTCTTATGGCTTATGGATTAACATATGACTTCTTAATGGGTCAATGTATTGACGCTCACAACTATTTTGGCGCGCACTTTATAAAACAAAATGGTGTTGATGGAGTTATCTTTAGATTATACGCTCCATGCGCAAACGATGTTTCTGTCATCGGTGAATGGAACGGCTGGGATGTCGGTGCTAATAAAATGAACAAAATCGATGATTGCGGTATCTGGGAAGTGTTTGTTCCTGGACTTAGCAATTATCAAACCTATAAATTCCATTTCTTGAATGCAAAAGGTAAATATGTCGATAAGATTGACCCATTTGCTTTCTTTGCGGAAGTAAGACCAGGAACATGCTCCAAGTTATTTGATAATACAAACTTTGTTTGGCATGATGATCCATGGATGAAAAGCAGAACCCGTAACTTTGATAGTGCCATGTCAATTTATGAAATGCACTTAGGTTCTTGGTATGGCAAAGCCGAAGACGGCCATACATTAAGCTATGAAGAAATCGCTGATAAATTAATTCCATATATTAAAGGTATGGGCTATACCCATGTTGAATTTATGCCATTAATCCAACATCCATTTGATGGTTCTTGGGGATATCAAGGAACTGGATTCTTTGCCGTTGATAGCAAATACGGAAACCCATTCCAATTAATGTCTTTAATCGATAGATTACATCAAGCTGGAATCGGTGCGATTATCGACTTCGCTCCTGTCCACTTCGCAAAAGATAAATGGGGACTTGCGGAATATGATGGCACAAAGATGTTTGAATACGGCAATAGATGGAGAGTCTCTCCTTGGGGTTCATATCAATTTGATTTAGGAAAAGATCCCGTTAGAAGCTTTTTAATGAGTGCGATCAATTACTTCGTCGACTATTTCCATTTCGATGGCGTACGCGTCGATGCGGTCAGCAATATCATTTATTACAATGGTGATTCCTCTATCGGAATCAACGAAGGCGCAGTGGAATTCATCAAAAGACTTAATGCAAAAATTCATATCGCTCATGACTCAGTGATGATGATTGCAGAAGATAGTACCGCATTTGCAGGAACCACAAAACCAACCGAGCAAGGTGGTTTAGGATTTGACTACAAGTGGGATTTAGGTTGGATGAATGACACACTTAAATACTACTCGCTTGACCCAATCTTTAAGAAATATGACCACAATAAACTCACATTCTCGATGGCGTATTTTTACTCAGATAACTTTATGCTTCCTCTTTCTCATGACGAAGTTGTCCACGGAAAAGGAACAATTATTAATAAGATGTGGGGCGATTATGATCAAAAATTTGCCTTATTAAGAAACTTATATACATATCAATTCGGTCACCCAGGAAAGAAACTCAACTTCATGGGTAATGAATTAGGAACATTTGATGAATGGAACGAAAATCGTGGATTACAATGGAATTTGAAACAATTCCCAAAACACGACTCTTTGAGTCGTATGATTCATGACTTAAATGAAATCTATAAGTATCATAAAGCCATGCATTATCAAGAACACAATCCAGAGAGATTCCATTGGTTAATGGTGGATAATAAAGACCAATCTGTCTTCGCTTTTGAAAGAAAAGTTGATGATGATGTTTTGGTATTTGTTTACAACATGACCACAAATTATTATGATTACATAAGTATTCCAGTCATTGAACAGGGTGAATATGAAGAAATATTCAACTCTGACAAAGACGTCTATAGTGGCTGGGGTCAATATAATGGTTTGCCTGTTAAGAGTGAACCAGGTAGTTTTGAAGGCTTACCAGCACACATTAGCATTAAGCTTGCTTGTTTAGGTGCTTGTATCTTCCGTTTAAAACCAGTGGAAAAGAAGAAAACCACGAGAAAAACTACTAAGAAAAAATAGATATTAAGGGAGTTTATTATATATGTTTGAAAACAAAGCCGCTTTCAAGAAAGCCTTTACCGAGCGCATGCTCGAGCGTTATGGCGTGTCCGTAAATGATAGCCACATTTCCGAAAGATACGCAATTTTAGGTGAAATGGTCCGCGACTACGCAAACGTCGACTGGGGCCACACTAGAAGCAAATCCATTAAAAGAGACCAAAAGACATTAATTTATTTCTCTATGGAATTCTTAATTGGCCGTCTTTTAATTAACAACATGCAAAACATGGGTATCTACGAAGTAGCCAAAGAAGGCTTAAAAGATATGGGTATGAATATCCATGAACTCGAAGAACAAGAAACCGATGCCGGTTTAGGTAACGGTGGTTTAGGCCGTTTAGCTGCCTGCTTCTTAGATTCCATCGCCTCTTTAGGTTATTTAGGTCATGGTAACTGCATCCGTTATCAATATGGTTTCTTCCGTCAAAGAATTATTGATGGAAAACAAAAGGAATTCCCAGATCAATGGTTAACCAATGGTAACGTTTGGGAAATTAGAAGACCAAAATATGAAGTTGAAGTTTCTTTCTATGGAAACCCAGAAACTTATTTAAAACCAGATGGATCATATGCGATTAGAACTGCTAATGCAGTTGTCGTCCGTGCGGTTCCATATGATATTCCAGTTGTTGGTTATAGAAATCACGTCACAAACTCTTTAAGACTTTGGAACGCTGAACCAACCACACACCATTTGCCAAAAGATGTTTCTTTCGAAGACTACTTAAGAACATTAGAAGAATTATGCCACGGCTTATATCCAGATGATTCCACAGAACATGGTCGTATTTTACGCTTAAGACAACAATACTTCCTCGTTAGTAGTGGTATTCAATGTACTTTAAAGAGTTATTTCAAACATCATGGTACATTAAAAGGAATCCATGAACACTATGTGTTCCAACTTAACGATACTCACCCAATCTTAGCTATTCCGGAAATGATGAGAGTCATGATGGATGAATACGGTATGGGATGGGACGAATCTTGGGAAGAAGTCAGACAATGTATGGCTTATACAAACCACACTGTTATGGCGGAAGCCTTAGAAAAATGGCCAGTTAACTATGTCCAAAACTTAATCCCACGTTGTTTCATGATCATTGAAGAAATCAATCGTCGTTTCAATATCGAAATGAACGCTATGGGTGTCAGTGATGGTGAAAGATATGCGATGAACATCATCAAAGATGGTCAAATCCATATGACAAACTTAGCGATTTATACATCATTCTCCGTGAATGGTGTTGCCGCTTTACATACTGAAATCTTGAAGGCTAGTACTTTTAAAGAATTCTATAAATTCATGCCTGAAAAGTTCAACAACAAGACAAACGGTGTTACTCATCGTAGATGGTTAATGAATTCCAACCCAGAACTCGCAAAATTAATCACCTCTAAAATTGGTGAATCTTGGTACACCAATATGGAAAAGATTAAGGGTTTTGAAAAATACGCTGATAACAAGGAAGTTTTAAAAGAACTTGGTAAGATTAAACTCAACAATAAGAAAGCATTAGCGAAATACGTCAAAGAAAACTTTGATATCGACCTCGATGTGAATTCCATCTTTGATGTTCAAATTAAGCGTCTACACGCCTATAAACGTCAATTGCTCAATATTTTCCACATTATGTATCTCTATCAGAGAATGAAATCTGATCCAAGTTTCAGAATTTATCCTCACACATACATCTTTGGCGCGAAAGCCGCACCTAGCTATGTGTACGCGAAAAAGATTATCGAATTAATCCTCGCTGTTGCTAATGTTGTTAATAATGATGAAGAAATCAGCAAATACCTTAAGGTAGTCTTCATTGAAAACTATGGTGTCTCCTTAGCCGAACTCATTATTCCTGCCGCAGATGTTTCTGAACAAATCTCTACCGCCGGTAAAGAAGCAAGTGGTACTTCTAACATGAAACTCATGATGAATGGTGCTGTCACTTTAGGAACAATGGATGGTGCGAATATTGAAATCGCTGAATCCGCAGGTGAAGAAAACGAAGTTATTTTCGGTTTAAGAAATGAAGATGTTGAAGAACTCAATAGAAATGGTTCTTATAATCCATGGGATATTTATAATTCTGATTACAGAGTGAAGAATGTCTTGGATTCTTTATTCTCTGGTGAATGGACAAATTATCGTCCAGATAAATTCAGAATGATTTTTGATGAAATCATGAACAATCATGATAATTACTTCATCCTCAAAGACTTTGACGCTTATGTTAGAGCACAAGAAAAAGTCGCTGAATTATATCAAAACAAACTTGCCTGGCAACGTATGTGCTTAATGAATATTGCTAATAGTGGTAAGTTCACAAGCGATAGGACCATCAAACAATACGCTGAAGAAATTTGGAACCTAGAAAAGGTTAAATAATATGGCGAAAATCATCCTTGATGAATTATTCAAAGCGCAAGCTGAACTCGATGCCACAATCGCCAAAAATCACGGCATCAGTTACGAGACCACAAGACATAGACGCTTAATGGCGTGTATCGTTGAAATCGGTGAACTTGCTAACGCCACAAGATGTTTCAAATACTGGTCCAACAAAGGCCCGGAAGCAGAAGAAATCATCCTTGATGAATATGCGGATGGATTACATTTCTTCCTATCTCTCGGCGTGGATATTAAAACTTCTAAAAGAAGTTATAACATCACCAAACATGAAGATAATCTAACCGATCAATTCTTGGAAGTTTATCATCGCTTAGATGTCTTTAGGAAAAAACAAGATGATGCAAGTTTCATTAAAGCTTTTCAAGCTTTCCTGAATCTTCTTCCATTACTCGGTTATCGTTGGAAAAAACTAGAAAAAGCATATTATAAAAAACTTGGCGTTAATTACAACCGCCAAGAAACAAACTATTGATAAATTTGTATTAGTTTAAAGTAGGGTATCAATTTCCTCTTCTGAGAGGACGGTGATACCTTTTCTTTTTAATAATTCTGCTGTAACTCCCATGCCGTTAACGAGCTTGCCTGAGAATGTACCATCATAAACTTTGTGTGTACCACATGATGGGGAGTTTTCTTTTAAAATAGCAATCTTGATTCCTAAGTATAAGCAAATATTTAATGCAAGTTCCGCACCGGCTTCGAAGTTTTTTGTAACATCTTTACCATCGCTCATCTTCACGCGATCTTTAACTCTTTCGCTTGGCTTTCTTGGGGATTTTAATCCGCCTTCCATTTCAGGACAAAATGGAACAAGCTCGTATTTCTCTAATAATTGAGGAATTTTATCACTGAGATTGTTTTTACCATTGTACTTGGTGTTATCACCAACTAAACATGCTGAGATAAGAATCTTTTCCATAAACCGTAAATATTCTATATTTCGGGCGCTTGTTAATCAAGTTATAATATTTCTATGTCCGTAAAAGAATTCACTTATATACATAAGGGTAAGGAATATTGTCTTGTTGTCACTCGTAAACATATGAAGAGTGTCCGCTACACATATAAAGATGGTGTTTTTAAAGTCAGCGCGCCTATCTTTTTTGTTACACAAAAACAGATTGAAGAAGGATTAGATAAATACGCAGATAAATTGCTCGCTTTAGATGTGAGAACTAAAGCCTCTGATGATAGCTATATTTATATTCTTGGAAAGCAAGTTCCTCTCCAAGAAAGTGGTGAAATAAAATTTAACGATGAAACCTCTATCGTTTATAAAAATCGTGAGGACTTAAACAAGAAACTATTGAAATGGTTTCTAGTTCTTATTGAAAAAAGACATCGTTATTACGAAAATATTATGGGTATCAAAAAGCCATATAAGGTTCGCGTTAGAAAAGTGAGAACTAGATATGGATCTAATTCATACCAAACTCATTCGATAACTTATTCATCAATTTTGATGCATTACACAGTGGATGTAATTGACTCCGTTATCGTTCACGAATTAGCGCATGAATTTGTGAGAGATCATTCAAATAAATTCTATAGTGTAGTGTATAAATATTGTCCAAATTATAAAGCGCTTCACAAGAGACTTAGGAAAGGAGAATTCGCATGATTAAAGAGATTACTAGTAAAGATAATAACAAGCTCAAACATGCTGCTTCATTAAAAGAGGCTAAATACCGCAAAGAGTATAACGAGTTCCTTTCTGAAGGTAAGAAATCTTTAGATATGGCTTTACAAGCGGGCAATGTAAAAGAGATCTTTACTGTTAAACCAATCAAAAATATTCCTGATGATATTACTCAATATTTAGTGAAAGAAGAACTCCTTAAAAAAGTGAGTTCAGTTAAAAATCCAGAAGGAATTGTTTTTGTTTGTAACATCGTAAATAGAAAACCAAAGAAATTAAACAAAGTAGTGTATCTCGACCATATCAATGACCCAGGTAATATGGGCACGATTATGAGAACTGCATTAGCCTTTGATTATGATGCGATTATCGTTAGTGAAGGAAGTTGTGATGTTTATAACGACAAGGCTGTCGCGGCGAGCAAAGGTGCGATATTCTCATTACCAGTTTTATTTGGTGATATTAATGAATTTAGAGAAGGAAGACAAGTCATTGTCTCTGCATTAAATGAGAAAGCAGTGGACATTAATGATCTCGAAAAACCAAAATCTTTCATTCTCGTTGTGGGTAATGAAGCCAATGGTGTGACAAAGGAAATCCTTGATTCCGCAGATATTGCGACAAAGATAGAAATTAAAAATATAGATTCATTGAACGTGGCAATTGCTACAGGAATTTTAATGGATCATCTAAGATAGCTTGAGTGACTCTCAAGCTTTTTAAATGTTTTTTATAGACCAGATATTGTTTTTCCATATTTAAAAATATGAACGCTATGATATAATCGTTTTACGTGTAAATTTGATGTTGGAGGAAACGCTTATGCAAAATGAAAAACTAAAAGCGATTCTAGAAGAGGGTCTTAAGCAGATTGAAAACGCTAATAACCTCGATGATATTAACGAACTTAGAAACCGTTATTTAGGTAAGAAAAGCGAATTAGCTTCAATGGGAAGCATCATTGCCACATTACCTGTTGAAGAAAAGAAAACTTTTGGTCAAGAAATGAATGAGACCAAAACAACCTTAGCGAATGCTATTGAAAGCAGAATGAATGCTCTGAAAGCCAAAGCTTTAGAAGAAAAATTACAAAAGGAAACAATTGATATTTCTCTTCCTGGTAGAGAAAGCAACCTCGGTGCGAGAAACCCATTCCATATCGTTGAAGACGAAATGACAGAAATCTTTTTGGGTATGGGATTTGAAGTAGCTGATGGACCAGAAATTGAAACCGATAACTATAACTTCGAATTATTAAATATTCCAAAAGATCATCCTGCAAGAGATATGCAAGATACCTTTTACATTGATGAGAACACGTTATTAAGAACCCATACTTCCCCAGTTCAAGCGAGAACTATGGAAAAGGCTCAAGGCAAACCAGTTCGTATTATTTGCCCAGGCAAAACCTATCGTAGGGATGACGATGATGCGACACATTCACATCAATTCGCCCAAATCGAAGGCTTAGTTATTGATAAAAATATCAATATCGGACATTTAAAAGCGACATTAGAACTCTTTGCCAAGAAGATGTTTGGTGAGAAGAGAGAAATTCGTTTAAGAAGTTCTTACTTCCCATTCACAGAACCTTCAGTTGAAGTTGATATTACCTGTGCAAACTGCGGTGGTAAAGGCTGCAACATGTGTAAAGGCACTGGTTACATTGAAATCTTAGGTGGTGGCATGGTCCATCCAAACGTTTTAAAAATGAACGGATATGATCCAGAACAATATAGTGGCTTTGCTTTCGGTATCGGTATCGAAAGAGTGGCTATCTTACGTTATGGTATCGACGATATCCGTAAATTCTATAACAACGATGTAAGATTCTTACATCAATTCAAAAAGAAAGGCTAAGAGAGGAGGAAAGTATCATGTTAGTTAGTTTAAAGAATATTAAAGAATATGTTTCTCTTGAAGGACTTACCGCAGAAGAAATCGCAAATGGATTAACATTTGCTGGCGTGGAAGTAGAAGAGATTAGAAAACTCGCCTCCGGAACAAACTTAGTCATTGGCGAAATTAAAACATGTGTTGCTCACCCAGATAGTGATCACCTTCACATTTTAAATGTCGATTTAGGTGAAAAATATGGTGTTGAACAAATCGTGTGTGGCGCACCTAATGCACGCGCTGGCTTAAAAGTTATCGTGGCCCGTGTGGGCGCAAAACTTCCAGGTGGAGAAATTAAAGCGGGTGTTATTCGCGGACAATCCTCAAATGGTATGTGCTGTTCCTTATTAGAATTAGGCGTCGACGCCAAATATTTAAGCGAATATCAGCAAGCCGGTATTGAAGAATTACCAGAAGACGCACCAGTTGGTGAAGAAAATGTCTTAGGTTATTTAGGACTTGATGATGAAGTTTTAAACCTCAAAGTCTTAGCCAATAGACCTGACTTATTATCATTATTTAATGTCGCACGTGAAATAGGCGCTATCTTTGAACGCAAAGTGACAATCCCTGAAGTTGATGAAAAAGCCGATTTTGAAACCGACTTAGTAGTGGGCAGCAAAACCGATAAATGTACACAATTTTCTGGTAAAGAAATTAGAGATATCACCGTTAAAGATTCGCCAAAATGGATGAAAGAATACTTGATGGCGATGGGTGTCAGAAGCATTAACAATATCGTAGATATTGGTAACTATGTTATGCTCACAACTGGTCAGCCATTACATATGTATGACGCAGATAAATTAAGTGCCGCTAACTTAACCGCTAGAGATGACTATGAAGGTGATTTCGTTGCTTTAGATGAAAAGACCTATAAAGTCATTCCAGGAGATATCGTTATTTGCTGTAACAAAAAACCTATGTGTTTAGGTGGTGTGATGGGTAGTTTAGAATGCGCAGTTGATGAAAACACCAAGAATATTTATATCGAATCCGCATCATTTGATGGTGCAACCATTCGTCATACATCTTCCCGTTTAGGTTTAGCAAGTGAATCTTCTTCACGTTTCGTGAAAGGCACAAACCATTTCCAAGCGGAATATGTATTAAATTATGCGGCTTCTTTAATTAGAAAATACTGCGAAGGTGAATCGTTCTCTGATATCGTTACATATCAAGCAGAAGAATATATCGATAAGAAGATTACATCTTCCGTTGAAAGAATTAACGGTAGATTAGGTACATCCTTCACCCCAAAGCAAATTAAAGAAACATTAGAAAGATTACATTTCAAAGTATTTATGGGCGATAAGACATTTGTCGCTGCGGTCCCATCTTGGAGACTTGATGTCACTTGTGATGCTGACTTAAGCGAAGAAGTGATCCGTTTATTAGGTTTTGAAAATGTGAAATCTGAACTCCCATGTTTAGATACTAGAGTCGGTGCTTTAACTCTTGAACAAGGTAGATTAAAGAACATCCGTTACTTACTCTTAGACAAAGGTTTAGATGAATGCTTAACATACTCATTAATCAGTAAGAAAGAAGAAAACTTATTTAATTTATTAAATAATGATGAACACTATAGCATCTTAAATCCACTTACCGATGAAAGAGAAGTGTTTAGAACTCACATCCTTCATTCCTTACTTAAAGTTGCTACATATAACGTTGCTAGACAAAATAAGAATCTCGCTTTATTCGAGACTTCTCATATGATTAGCAAATCTAGCAAATCCACAAACTTAGCAATCGTTTTAGTGGGCAAAGAAGCTAGACAAAAAGAAATGGAAGGCATTCCATACGACTTCTATCATATGAAAGGCTTAGTGGAAGCGATTATGGATATGTTAGGTGTTGAAGCATCTAGATATAGATTCGATAGAAACAAAGAACACTTAGATGAATTGCATCCAGGTAAATCTGCGACAATCGTCTTCCAAAACCAAGTTATCGGTAGATTCGGAGAATTGCATCCAAACAAGATTGCGGAATACGATTTAGGTAAATCATCCGCGGTGGTTCTTGAAATGAACTTAGATAGCTTACTTTCCGCGAAAGTCAGCACAATCAAAATGAGTCCAATTTCTCGTTTCCCAAGCGTCTCTCGTGATTTAGCGTTCGTGGTCGATAAAACCGTGGAAGCTAAAGACTTAATCAAAGCCATTAAATTCGCTGGTAAGTCACTTGTGAGCGAAGCTCAAGTATTTGATGTTTACGAAGGCGAACACGTCGGAGAAGGTAAGAAGAGTATTGCGATTTCCGTCACATATTCTTGTGATAATCACACCTTAATCGATAAGGAAATCATCGAAGTTGAAAATAAGATTAAGTTCGAATTAACCAAACAATTTAAAGCTGAATTAAGAGGCTAAAAAATATGAAAATCAATCGTGCATTATTGCAAAACGGAGTCTCAAAAACGTTTGAAGAAACGATTGATTTTTCATCTGTCGAATTTGACCCAACACACATTAGGAACATCCCTTTATGTGAAGTAAAAGCAAGAGTCACGGATTATGAAGAAATTCTTCGTGTTGAACTCCACATCAAAGCGGATGTCATCGGAGTGTGTTCTTATACCCTAGAAGATGTTCCTCTTCACTATGAAATTGATGATGAAATCAGTTTTACTGATGATCCTGACGATGTCGATAATTACTACGAAAAAGGAAACCTCATCGAAATGGATCAATATGTCCTTGGAATTCTACTCGCAAATGTGCCAATCAAAATTGTCAAAAAGGGAGCAAAATTGCCAAAAAGTGGGGATGGATATCGCGTCATGACGGAGGAAGAACACGAAGCTGAAAAACGTAAAAGAGGAAATCCCGCTTTCGACATTTTAGACAGTGTCGAATTTGACGAAGATTAATCAAACTACGCAGAGCGTAAAATTACTAATTAGGTCCTGATTTAATAGTCAGGACTTTTTCTTTTTAATTTTCTTTTAAAAAATACTTGCGAGTTTAGTTTGCTTGCACATATAATTTAGATACCTAGTGGTAGAAAGTGGGAAAAAGTGGTAGACAAATGTTTTACGGTTCCTATTCACACAATTTAGACAATAAAGGCCGTTTAGTCGTACCTAGCAAAATGAGAGATGAATTAGGCGCAAAAGCTTACATCCTCAAAGGTTATGATGGTTGTTTATCAATCTACAAGGAAGCTGACTTCATGAAATTAATGGAAAAGATTAACTCCTTGTCTTTCACCAAGAAATCCGCTCGTTTATTCATCAGAGCACAATTAGATTCCGTTTGTGAACTCGAAATTGATCGCCAAGGCAGAGCCTTATTACCCACTTCATTATTAAATAGATATAGCATTGGAAAAGAAGTCGTCGTTGTTGGTGTTTATGACCATATCGAAGTATGGAACAAATCCGATTACGAAGAATTCTCCAAAACCGCTAATTCTTCATTTGAAGAAAACGCTGAAGAATTAGAAGATAACGACTAATATGGGAAAACACATTCCTGTATTACTTAATGAGACCATTACTGGTTTAAATATCAAACCAGATGGAATATATGTCGACCTTACTCTTGGTAGAGGCGGTCATAGTGGTGAAATTTTGAAGCAACTTCAAAAAGGACACCTATATGGCGTTGATCAAGATGAGGTAGCCATTGAGGAAAGCGGAAGATATTTAGAAACTATTTCAAATAACTTCACTCTCATCCGCAAAAACTTCTCCTTCCTAGATGAAATCATGAAGGACAATAATATCGAATATGCCGATGGCATTTTGATGGATCTTGGTGTTTCATCTCCACAATTCGACGAAGGAGATAGGGGATTCTCTTATAGAGAAGATGCTAGACTCGACATGAGAATGGATCAGAGAAATCCTTTAACGGCTTATGACATCGTTAATTCCTATAGCCTAGATGAGATTTTTAAAATCTTAAGAGACTATGGTGAAGAGAAATTCGCTTATTCAATTGCTAAAAACATTGTGAGAGCTCGTGAGAGTAAACCAATTGAAACTACCTTCCAATTAGTAGAAATCATTAAAAAGAGCAAGCCAATGAAAGAATTAGCGAAAGCAGGTCATCCTGCAAAACAAAGTTTCCAAGCCCTTCGTATCGCGGTTAATGATGAACTTAATGTTCTACAGATCGCTCTTAAAAAAGCTCTTAAAGCTTTAAGACCTAATGGAGGTCGATTGGCAGTCATCACGTTCCATTCATTGGAAGATAGAATTGTGAAGAACGTGTTCAAAGATGCCGCAGTTAGCGAAGGCAACAGATACGATATCCCAGCTCTTGTAGAAGAGAAGGAATACCAACTCGTTACTCGTAAGCCTATCGTGGCTAACGAGCAAGAGTTAGAAAATAATCACCGCTCCATAAGTGCCAAACTGAGAATAATTGAAAGAAAGTAGAAGGAGGTAAGCGCAATGGTCATGAAAGATAAATTAGTCAAAACCAATCATAAAGCAAGTTATTACTTTATGAAGAAAATTTCTGTTATTGCTTTAGCTGTAGTAGCAGGTGCTTTTGCCATTGCTGTTCCAACCTACATCGTTCAAAATTCTCTCAATAATAAAACTGCACTAGCGGAAGAAAATAAAGAAGAAGAAAACAAGACCGATAATAGTGGTGAAGATGAGGTAATTTATGAAATTATCCATTATTAAAAAGTTCAACATTGTCGTTTCCCTCTGGTTATTAGTAGTGCTCGTGGCACTCATGGTCTTCGGATACGAGCTCGCTAATTACGGATGCTACATAGCCGCAGCGGTCATAGGCGCAATTATAGTCACCAACAACCTAATCGTATTAATAAGTGGTTTAATCATTCCAGTTGTTCAAGAAAAAATGGTTTCCAGACAATACAATTAAATCTTCGGAATAAATAGTACAAAAATAGTAGTTAAATAGTAGTGTTTACGAAAATAACTACTTTTTTATTAACAAATATTGTTAATTCTTGTATATTCATTTGTAAGTTATTAAAATAACCTTGATTGGAAACAAATTATGGAAAAATACGTAGCAGCAATTGAATTCGGAAGCAAGAAAATTAAACTTGTCGTGGGATATGAATTGGACGGTAAGGTCTATGTCCTTTACGCACTCACAAAACCTTATGGTCACATCGTGGAAGCAGGTAGCGTTACCAATCAACAAAAACTCGCTCAATCAATCGCAGATGTGCGCAAATTTTCTGATCCATCCGCTAAACTAAAAGTTTCCATTTCAGAAGCTCTTCTTTGCTTACCTCCATTTGGTTTAGAAATCTTTGAAACCAAACAAGTAACCACAGTTATTTCTGATGAAGCAAAAATTGGCAACTTAGATATTAAAAATATCTACTCATTAATCAAAAATGGTGCATTACCATTAGAGAACCAACTCATTGATGTTGCGCCTCAAAGATATGTACTTGATCAAGGACGTTCATTTTTAAAACCTCCACTAAATGAAACAAGTAGCACACTTACAGTGTTTGCCAAAGTTCACACCTTACCAAAACGTATTATCGGTGAATTCAAAGCAGCAATGGCCGCTGGTGGACTTAACATTAAACGTTCTGTGGTTGCACCTTTCGCAGCATCTGAATTATTATCCACATACGAGGATATACCTAGCGATTACATACTCGTAGACATAGGTTCTAATATCACAACTGTGTCACTCGTAGGCGATAAAGAATTATTTGCTTCTAGATTCTTCGAATGGGGTGGAGATAGAATCACTGAAAGAATCGTTGAATCATTTAATATTAATGAAGCTGATGCCGAAAAGTACAAAATTACATACGGTATTGATAAACGCGAAATGAACTTCAAAGCACCTATTTGCATCACTGATGATGGCGAAGGTAACGAAGTTAAACATTATACAGATGAACTTAACGCCATCATTAAGAATGAATTAGACTTATTTGTTAAACAACTTAATGGCGCGATTGATGAATTACTAAAACCTTATGATAGTAGTTCCAAAGCTCTTCCAATGATTCTTATCGGTGGAGGAAGCCGCTTAAATGGATTAATTGAATTCGTTGAACCAAAGGTTCAATCCGAAACTGTTAGAGCTGTTGCCCCTCGTTCACTTGGAGCGAGAAATCCAACATTCACAAACTGCTTGGGCATGATCATTGCTAATAGCAGATATCCAAACGTCTATGACGAAACCCACCCACGCGTTGGTCAATTACAACGCGAGCCAAATAAATAGGAGGAAACCTAACTATGGAAAATTATGATTTAGATAATTTCGAACCCGCTGCCAAAATAGTTGTTATTGGTGTTGGCGGAGCTGGTAATAACGCTGTCAATCGTATGATTGATGAAGAAATCCAGAATGTTGAATTCTTCGTTGCGAATACAGATAAACAAGCTCTTTCGACCAGCAAAGCAACAAATAGAATCATCTTAGGTGAATCCATTACTGGTGGTTTAGGTGCTGGTGGCGAACCAGAGATCGGTGAAAAAGCCGCTGAAGCAAGCGCAGACACAATTAGAGAAATTGTTAAAGATGCGAATATGGTTTTCGTTGCTGCAGGTATGGGCGGTGGCACAGGCACAGGCGCTGCTCCAGTTATCGCTAAAATTGCTAGAGATGCCGGTGCATTAGTCGTCGCTATCGTTACAAGACCATTTACCTTTGAAGGTAAAAAACGTGTCGTTAATTCCATTGATGGCTTAAATAAATTAAGAAACAATGTCGATAGTATTATTGTTGTTAGCAACGATAAATTATTAATGACAAGCGGTAACGCTCCAATCAGCCAAGCATTCAATGATTCTGATAACGTTTTAGCCCAATCTGTTAAAACAGTCGTTAACTTAATTCTTTTACCAGCAGTCATCAACTTAGACTTCGCTGATGTGAGAAATACATTAAAAGATGCCGGCGTTTCTTTAATCGGATTCGGTATGGGTTCTGGAAATAACAGAGCTAAAGATGCCGCAAACGCCGCCTTATCTTCTCCATTACTTGAAGCCTCTATTACCGGTGCTAGAAGAGCGATCGTTTCTGTCACATGTGGACCAAATGTTAGCCTATTTGATGCTCAAGAAACTGTTAACCTATTAATCGATGCATCCGGTCATGATATTGATGTCAAATTCGGCGTTGCCATTAATGACCAATTGGATGATGAAATCTTAGTTAGTGTAATCGCCAGTGACTTTGAAGAAGAAGTTGACTTCTCTAAACCAAGCGTCTTTAAAGTTCCAACTAGAGAACAAGAAGAAGTATTCAAAACACCAGAAGTTCCAAACTTTGGTGAACAAAGTCAAGAAGCCAAGAAAGAAGAAACATCTATTACCGATGATAGTATCTTACCAAGCTTCTTAAGAGACTAATTAATTTATTAAATAATTAGAGCGGGGAAACTCGCTCTTTTTTATTTTCCCATTTTGTGAGAAAATAAACCTGTATGGGCTTTCGCGCTCATAAACATGTTATTGAAGGAGTTATGCTCTATGGATTATAAAGATACATTATTGATGCTTAAAACAAACTTTGAAATGCGTGGCAATCTCGCACAAAAAGAACCTGTCTTAGTAGAAAAATGGAAAGCAGAAAATTTATATGAAGAAATGAATCGTAACCGCAAGGATGCGATTGAATTTGTTTTACATGATGGCCCTCCATACGCAAACGGTGATATGCACTGTGGCCATATGCTCAATAGAGTCCTAAAGGATTTTGTCGTGCGTTATAAGAATATGCAAGGCTATAAGACACCATTTGTTTTTGGCTGGGATACACATGGTCTTCCAATTGAAAACCAAGTCACAAAATCTGGTGTTAATAGAAAAACTACACCAATCGCGGAATTCCGTAAGAAATGTGAAGAATATGCTCATAAGCAAGTCGAAAGACAAAAAGAGCAAATTAGAAGATTGGGTTTAGTTGGTGATTTTGATCATCCATACTTAACTCTTCAAAAAGAATTTGAAGCTAAACAAATTGAAGTCTTTGCCAAAATGGCATTAAGAGGACTTATCTATAAAGGATTAAAACCAGTTTATTGGTCTCCAAGTAGTGAATCCGCATTAGCGGAAGCAGAAATTGAATATAAGGATGTAACAAGTCATTCCATCTATGTTGCCTTCCCAGTTAGAGATGGTAAAGGTGTCGTGGATAATGATGCGAGATTTGTCATTTGGACAACAACTCCTTGGACATTACCTGCTAACTTAGCAATTTCCGCCCACCCAGACTTTGTCTATGGTGAATATATGACTAATAAAGGAAAACTTGTTTTCCTTCAAGAATTCGCTGAAAAACTCACCGAAGAATTAGAATTAGGCGAAATCAAATTATTAAAGACAATGAAAGGCAGCGATTTAGAATTCGTTGTTTGCAAACACCCATTCTATGATCGCGATTCCTTAGTTATCGTTGGTACCCACGTTACAAATGACGCTGGTACTGGTTTGGTCCATACTGCTCCAGGACATGGTGTGGAAGACTATCAAGTCTGCTTAAAATATCCTGGAAGAGGATTGGAACCATACTGCCCTGTTGATGAACATGGTTATATGATGGAAGGAACAGGCGAAGGAATCGAAGGTTTGTTCTATGAACAAGCAAACGATGCTGTCCTTAAAATTATCAAAGAAAATGGTTCATTATTAAAACATCAAACATTCGTTCACTCCTATCCACATGACTGGAGAACAGGCAAACCATTAATCTTCAGAGCCACAAATCAATGGTTTTGCTCAATTGAACCAATTAGAGAAGAAACCCTTAAGATTATTCATGATACAAAATGGTACCCAGCTTGGGGCGAAACAAGAATGGTCAATATGATTAAAGACCGTGCTGATTGGTGTATTTCTCGTCAAAGAGCATGGGGTGTCCCGATCCCAATCTTCTATGCGGAAGATGGCACTCCAATTATTGAAAAAGAAGTCTTCGCGCATGTCGCAAATCTCTTTAGAGAATACGGCAGTAATATTTGGTATGAAAAGAGTGCAAAAGAATTATTGCCAGAAGGATATAAGAACGAACATTCACCTAATGGTGAATTCACTAAAGAAAATGACATTATGGATGTCTGGTTTGATAGTGGTTCCTCTTGGGCTGGTGTCTTACAAGATAGAGGTATTAAATACCCATCCGATTTATATCTTGAAGGCAGTGACCAATATAGAGGTTGGTTTAACTCCAGCTTAATCGTTTCCGTTGCTACTGAAGATAAAGCCCCATACAAGGCTGTTGTGAGCCATGGTTGGGTATTAGATGAACACGGAGAACAAATGCACAAATCCAAAGGTAACGGCGTTGATCCGAGCAAGATTGCTAATGTTTATGGCGCTGATATCTTAAGACTTTGGGTTGCTAGTGTTGACTATCAACAAGATGTTCGTATCGGTGATAACTTAATCAAACAAATCGCTGATCAATATAGAAAGATTAGAAATACCCTAAAGTTCATCTCTTGGAACTTAGTGGATTTCGAACCAGTAAAATCAGTTTCTTCATTTGAGAAAGTTGACTTATTCATTTTGAATAAGTTAGATGAAGTGACAAACTTCGTTATTGATTCATTTGATAAATATGACTTCAGCAGTGCAATCAGCGCGATTATGACATTTATGTCCGCTGATTTATCTTCATTCTATTTGGATATCAATAAGGATGTCTTATACTGCGAAAGTAAAGATAGTGTGAGAAGATTACAAGTTCAAACAGCTTTATATAGAATTGGTGAAGTTTTATTAAGACTCTTGAACCCAATCCTTCCATTTACAATGGATGAATTCAATAACAACCTCCCAGGTAGAAGAGAAAAGAATGTTCAATTCCTCGATTATCCAAAGCATCGCATTAGAGGCGATAAAGAAGCCAAAATCGAAGCGGAATATCAACTCCTCAAGTCATTACGTAGTGATGTCTTAAAGAGCCTAGAAGAGGCCAGAAATAACAAAGTTATTGGCTCTAGCCAAGAAGCAAAAGTGGAATTAGTTATTGTTAATGATAAAGAAGCATACACTAAGTTATTAGAGCAAATTAACGTAGAACAACTCGCAAAGATCTTTGTGGTGTCTGAAGTGGTCTTGAAAGAAGACTTGGATGCTCCTGTATTAGAGGTTGCAAAAGTAAAAGTGCTTAGACACGCTGGTCACTTCTGCGAACGCTGCTGGAACTATGAAGATGATGCATCATTACAAGAAGATGGCACATACTTATGTAAACGCTGCCAGAAAGTCGTAGGTAAATAATTATGCAAGGTAACGAAATTTGGAACAAAGTCCTAAAAGGACTTAAGTGGTTCTTGCATTCATATATTTGGATATTTGTCATTTTCTTTGCATGTGACTTAACCACCAAATTATGTATTGTTAATAATATGAACCCTGGTGATTCAATCACCCTTATTCCTTCTTGGAATAGCGCAAAACCATTCTTAGCTATCACATACACAGTGAATACAAACGCCGCATTCAGTTTTGGTGTCGGCTCTCACTTAGCCAATAGAATCTTCTATAGCATTATTGCCACATGTGGTTTCATTATCATTGTCACATTCTTTATTTGGAAATATAAGAAACTCCATGGCGTTGTCAAAGCATGCTTAATGCTTATGGCAGTCGGTGCTTTAGGAAATTTAGTGGACCGCTTATTTTATAGTGCAGCATTCTTAAAGGCTCCAGAAAATGGTGTTGTTGACTGGATTGATTTTGCAGTTATCTGGCCATTTATCTTTAATATTGCTGATAGCTGTGTTGTTATTGGTGTCATCATTATGATTGTTTATTTAATCGTTGATGAGGTTAAAACTGTTAAAGCCAAAAGAAAAGCCGAAATTAAGGAACATGGCGAAAAAGTTTTATCTAAAGAAGAACTCTCTAGACTTGAAGGTCAAGGCGCCGCTAGTGAAGATATTAATGAAGAAGAAGACAAACACGGTGTCGAAGGAAAATAATATATTATTCAATGGAAAAATTTATCGTTAAAGAAACTCAAAATAATATGCGACTAGATAAAGTTCTGGTCGCTTTTATGAGTGATAAATCAAGAAACTATATCTCTAAACTTATTGATGATGGTAAATGCTTTGTTAATGACAAAGTAGCAAAAGCATCATTAAAGGTTAAACCAGAAGATGTCATTTCTATCGATATTCCAGAAGATAAGCCTTTAGATGTTAAAGGGGAAGATATTCCATTAAATATCATTTATGAAGATGAAGACATTCTCATTATTGATAAACAACAAGGACTTGTCGTTCATCCATCCAATGGACATTGGGAACATACGTTAGTGAATGCAATTATGCATCACTGCAAAGATTTAAGCGCGATTAATGGCGTGATTAGACCTGGTATCGTTCATCGTATTGATAAAGATACTTCTGGCCTTATTTGTGTAGCAAAAAACGATGTTGCGCACAATTTTTTAGCCGAACAACTCAAAGACCACACAATGAGCAGAACATATGTGGCCTTAGTAAGAGGTGTCATTAAAGAAAACCATGGCACAATTAACATGCCAATTGGTAGAGATAGCAGAAATCGTCAAAAGATGGCGGTTACTAGAAATAACTCTAAAGAAGCTATCACAAACTTTGATGTTATAAAGAGATTTGCAAATAATACATTAATTGAATGCCACCTAGTGACAGGAAGAACCCACCAAATTAGAGTTCATATGTCATATATCGGATATCCTGTAGAAGGCGATCCATTATATGGTGGTAGAAACTACAAGAAACTATATGATGGTGGGCAACTTCTCACCGCGGTTAAATTAAAACTCATTCACCCAAGAAGTAAAAAAGAAATGGAGTTTGAAACCAAACTCCCATCTTACTTCCAAAATATAATTGATAATTTAGAATAAATTATTTGTTAATAACTTCGCTGTAATTGGCGAAGTTTTTCTTTGCCACTTTATATAATTCTTCCTCGCCATATTTATCTAAAAATCTCTTAGCGAATTCGGTGACTTTTTTGCTCGCTCCAAATGGGAAATCCATTCCGTATTTTTCTGATAATTTTTTCATCTCTTTGAGATAGGAATATCTGGCAATCACACTTGCTAATGCAACACATGGGAAATAGGACTCGCCTTTAGTTCTAAAAGTGATGTCTTTTACTTGTTCTTCGTTCGCATCATTAAGATATTTATAATATGTCTTTTCTGCGACAAATTGATCAACAAAGATATTAAGGACATCAATATATTCTTTATGCATATTAAGAAGCGCTCTATTATGCATTTTGGCTTTCATAGAATTGAGGTTTTCACCCTTATCTAACATCTCATTATATTTCTCGTTGGGAAGTGTTAATTTTGAGAATTTAAATTGTTTTACAATTTCTGGACCAACTTCGAGTATCTTCTTATCAGTCATTTTCTTGCTGTCGTGGATACCTAATTCAATAAGCTTTTTAATATCTCTTTCACTAACAAATGCGGCCACGACAATCATAGGACCTAAGAAATCACCGACACCGACTTCATCGCTGCCGATTTGATCACCAAAATAAAGCCAACCTTCTTTAACTTTTTCTTCCTTTTCTTGCTTCTCAACTTCTGGATTCCACACTCTAGCTTCTTCTAAAGCGTTTTCGCCAAAGAATGTAACTTTCTTATTTTCTTTTTTTGAAAGATAAGCGGTGATAATGACATCATTTTTACGCGCTTGAAAATCAACATATTCTCCTTGGCTATTTTCTAAACAGTCAGAATAGTATTCTTTCATAACTTCCACTAAAGTGGATGGAACAGTAATAGTGATGTTTTCTTTCATATAAATAACTTTATCATATTTTTCATTACTGATTAAGCATTTCGCGTATGTGTGATATTATATTTGCATGCAAGACATTTATGCGACATTTGAATTCAATAAAATTCAAGAATCTATTAAAGAATACGCAAAAACCGAATTAGCAAGAGAACAAATAGATAACTTGAAGATGTTTTCTAACCAAGAAGAAGTCAAATCTTCTCTTTTAGATTTGGATGAAATGATTTCTATTATAAATAGATTTGGTGTGATGCCTATCGCCACAAGTGCGAACGCTTTATATCTTATTGATCTCGCTAAGAAAACAGGTTTATTAACTCCAAGAGATTTAAACCTTATCGCAGATGATGTATTAACCAGCCAAGCTATTAATAAATTCGTTACAAAGATTGATATTTCTTATAAACGCATCATGAACAAGATTTCTACTTTTGAAGATTTATCTTCATTAGAAAAAGAAATCCATAGAGTTATTACTAATTCTTTAACCGTTAGTGATAACGCCACTCCTGAATTAAAAGAGATTAGACAAAAGATTAGAAAATGCGAATCTTCCTTACAACAAAAGGTTGCTTCATTAGCATTTACTTATAGTAAATATTTAAACGATGATAACGCCACAATTAGAGATGGCCACTTTGTCTTACCTGTTAAAACAGTGGATAAGAGCAAAGTCTTAGGTATTGTCTATGATGTCTCTGATAGCGGTGCAACCACATTCATCGAGCCAATGGAAATTGTCCAAATCAATAACCAACTCACATCCTTAAAAGTGGAAGAAAACGATGAAGTAAGAAGAATCCTAAAAGGATTAACCGCACTAGTTTTATTACAAGAAAAAGAAATCATCCATAACAATGCAGTTATTGGTGAACTAGATTATTTAATCGCTAAAGGATTATATGCTAATGAAATTGATGGTATTGTTGCAGATAACCAAAGCGACCAAATCATCACATTAGATGAAGCAAGACATCCACTCATTGATAAAAACAAAGTGGTGGCTAATTCATATCACTTAGATAGTGAACAAAGAATCGTTATTATCTCTGGTCCAAATGCTGGCGGCAAAACCGTTAGTTTAAAAACCGTTGGTATCATTGTTATGATGAATCAATGTGGGTTAGCGGTTCCAGCGAAAAAAGCCATTTTAGGATTCTTTAAGAATATCTACATTGATATCGGTGATAATCAATCGTTATCCGATAATTTATCCACTTTCTCCGCACACATGAATCAATTAGGAGAAATCACCCAAAGAATCGGTGGAAAAGATTTATTATTAATCGATGAATTAGGTACAGGTACTGATCCAAAAGAAGGTGAAGCCCTAGCTTTAAGCATCATTAAATACTTAGAAGACAGACACTGTTTAGCAATGGTGTCATCTCACTTTGCGGCGTTAAAAGAATACGCATTCTTAAGCAAACATATCGATAACTCATCCATGATATTTGATGAAGAAAAACTTCTTCCAACATATCAATTTAGACAAGGCGCTCCTGGTATGAGCTATGCTTTGGATGTCGCCACTAGATATGGCATTAATGAAAATATAGTTGCTAATGCAAAGGAATTCTTAAAGAGTCAGAATAAAGATGATGCTAATGAGCTCATATCTATTCTCCAAAAGAAATTAGATGCTGCGAATAAACTTGAGAATGAACTCAAGAAGAAAGAAAGAGAATATAATGATCGCGCTAACAAGTTAGATGCGGATGAAAAAGCCTATAAAGCAAGAAGAGAAAAACTCCTTGAAAGCGTTAACGAAGAAAAAGAAGAAATCTTAGAAGCCGCCAAAAAAGAAGTTAGAGAAATCATCGATTCCTTAAAACAAGATGGCGCTACTCTTCAAGAAGCCCATAAAAAGCTCCACGCTATTGAAGATTTAGAAGAAAGCCAAGAACTTGTTTCATATAACGAAGAACTTAAAGAAAACGATTATGTGACCATTCCTGCATATGACATGAATGGTAGGATAAGCAAAATCGAGAAGAATAAAGCTATTGTTATCGGTGATAACGGTATGTCATTTGCTATTAGTAAAGACAAGTTACATAAGATTAATCCTCCAAGAGTGAACAACGTAAGAAAGAGTCAAAACACTTTCGATATTTCTCTTGGATTAAATGTTGGCTTAGAACTTAACATTATTGGATTACGTGTTGAAGAAGCAAAACAAGAACTTATTAAATACATCGATAACTGTCGTCTTAAACACTTTGATCAAGTCCGTATTATTCACGGCTATGGAAGCGGTGCTTTAAGAAAGATGACTAGAGAATATCTTGATACACAAAAAGATTGTAAATATCGTCCAGGTGACGCTAACGAAGGTGGCGGTGGAGCTACTGTGGTAATTTTCAAATGACCGAAAAAGTAAAAACCTGTATCGCTAATCTTAAACACCTTCCTGGTGTTTATTTGATGCATGATAAAGACGACAATATTATTTATGTTGGCAAAGCCAAAGATTTGTTTAAAAGAGTAAGCCAATATTTCTTAAGACCTCAATCTGGTAAGGTTTTTAAGATGGTTACAAATGTCGATTATTTCGAAACCATCATTACTGCAAATGAAAAAGAAGCATTAGTGCTCGAAATGAATCTCATTCAGAAATACTATCCGAGATATAACATTCTTCTTAAAGATGGTAGCCATTATCCATATATTGCTCTAAAGAAGAAAGGTGATCCAATTCTTCAAATCAAAAGAAACAATAAAGATAAGAATTATGATTACTTTGGACCATTTCCAAATTCTGGTGCGGCTTTTCAAACTATATCTTTATTAAATAAAGTATTTCCTATAAGGAAATGCCAAACATTACCTACAACAACTTGTTTATATTATCATCTCGGTCAATGCTTAGGCCCATGTGTGAACAAGATTGATGAATCCATCTTTAAACAAATGAGAGAAGACATCAAATCCTTTATGCGTGGCAATAATCAAAAGCAAAAAGCGGAAATAAAAGAGAAAATGCTTAAAGCAAGCGAAAATCTCGAGTTTGAGACTGCGAATGAATATAAGAAGATACTTGACGCAATCGAACATATTAATATCCAACAAAATGTCGAAAATAGTGATAAAAAAGATAGAGATATATTCGCCTTCTCTTCTAGACAAGGCTATCTCGCTCTAGCGGTTCTCTCTTATAGAAAAGGTTTATTATTAGGCAAACAAGTTTTTACTGTAGAAGAATTTGGAGATAATGAAGAACAAGTTGCGGATTTGATATTGCAGTTCTATCAAAAATATCCAACACCAAATGAAGTGGTTATTAATAATAAAAATGTCATCGAACTAATTGGTGAATTATTAGATTCTTCTGTTGTGGAAATGACCAAAGGTAAAGTTCATGAACTTGTCATTAACGCGAAAGAAAATGCAGATAATGCTTTAGATGAATATTTCTTATCCGCAAGACTTGATTCTAATAAATTAGAAATGCTTGAAGAACTTGGAAGAATTATTGATATTCCAACCCCATTACACATCGAGTTATTTGATAATTCCCATATTCAAGGAGCTTTCCCTGTCGGTGCAATGGTAGCGTTCATAAATGGCGAACCCGCGAAGAAGTTATATCGCCGTTTCTTAATTAATCACGAAGAAGCTCGTGATGACTTAGCGAGTATGAAAGAAGTTATCTATCGTCATTATAAGAGACTTGTTGATGAAGAAAAGAAACTCCCAGATCTTTTACTCGTCGATGGTGGCCTTAATCAAATTAAAGCCGCTGCGCTAGCTTTATTAGAAGCGGGTGCTAATGTCCCGTTATTTGGCTTATATAAGAATGATAAACATCAAACATCAGGACTTATTGATGGAAGTGGCAAAACATACGAATTAAATGATAAAAATTTATTCTTTATGCTTACTAGAATGCAAGATGAAGTCCATAGATTTGCTATCGCTTTTCATAAGGAAAAGAGAAACAAAGGCATGAAAGTATCTATCTTAGATGACATTCCAGGACTTGGAGAAAAAAGAAAAGAAATGCTTCTAAGAGCGTATCGTGATTTGAACGCACTTAAGAACGCTTCTATAGAAGAGTTCTCACAAATACTCCCACGTGATGTAGCGGAGAATTTATATAATAAACTACTTGAAATAAAGTAGACGTTTGCTTATTATTATAAACGCGGTAAAAATATGCCCTCGTAGCTCAGTTGGATAGAGCAACTGCCTTCTAAGCCGTAGGTCAGGCGTTCGAGTCGCCTCGAGGGTACCATTTCAAATTTTCCAAGTCAATAACTTGTGAGAATACAGAACAGTACTACATAGTAGTACTTTTTTGTTTATATGGAGACAATCAATAAGCAAAAGAAAAGCCCAATTTATCAAAATGGGCAGAATTCGAACAGTCGGTCAATTAGACCTCAACGCGACTCCAAACCAACTCGAGTCGCGTTTGGGGTACCTTTTACCTATTAAAATAGATTCCAAAGTCCACGTTGTATAATTGTGCTCTTACTTCGGTTTGTCATTCGAAGTTCAATAAATCTAAATTCTCAACATTCTCGTTTCCAATTATGAAAGTCAAATCGGTTCTCGACTTGATAATTACCTTTTAAAGAGTTTTCTGAAATTAGGATCATATTCGGTCATTGAGAATTCATTGATTGTTTTCATTGTTTCTTTAATTGTTCTTTTATAGTTTTAATGCGTTCACATTTTAAACAAGAAAAACAAATAATTAAACCTAATCAGCCTAAATTATTGGTAAAATATTTATAAGAAGGACAAAGGACAATGACAAAAAGCAAATATGTGATTAACAAAATTACCATTATTGGTTTTCTTCTTTATTTCTTTATTTTATTAATCGAGAGAATTATCGCTTTAATCTTATCGGTTAATAATGGAGGGTATATTTCTTTATTATCTGGATCATTCTTTGGGGTTAGCACTTATATTATCACTGCTTGTAGTGTCTTATTCGGCGTCTTGCTATTTATTAAACCACTAATAAAATTAGTGAAATGTTTATTTAGTCGAGAGATATATTGTTTTAAAGAAGATAAAAATTTAATCAACAGTGTAATTGTTCTCCTTTGTGGAGGGATGATGCATACAGGATTTACTATCGCGCCTATCCAATTTGTGGCTTATGGTTTTTTGATTTTATCTATGATTATGCAAGTCATCGATCGTAAAGAAGATAAAGAAAATTTATTCATCAATATTTGTTCGTTAATTTATATCACTTTATTCTCGATGTGTATACCAGTATGTTATCCAACTTATTTAGGCACACCGATAAATGTCTTCTTCTATATTGCGGAATACCTCGCAGTGACTTTATTACTCCCTTTATTCAGGTTATTATTGTTAGGATTTTTCAAAGAAGGTCATGTGCGTTTTTCTTTGATTCCGTTTTTTGTAATGATTATTAGTTGTGGCTTGGTGATTGGTTTAAAATTTGAAGAAGAGATTAATTATTTTGTTTTGATATTTGCAATATTAACCACTTTGTTCTATCTAATCTTCGGCTTGAGGATTCGACAGAAATTAATACATCAAGAAGATAAAAATGAAGTTAGGTAGTCCCTGACATCTTTTTTAAAATGATATTGACGAGATCTAATATATAGGCATCAAATGAATCTCCTGTCCTAAGCAAGACATCAAATTTGCCAAAACATTTAAAAACAGAAATTCTGCGATTAAATATATGTTTGAATGCTTCGATAAGAAAGGTCTTTTTACTTATGAAGTTAAAGATGAATATAGTTTAAAAGACAAACACGATATCGAATATGTCATCGATTAATATAATCGTTTTCGTATTGATCGTAATTTTTCAATGATGTAGATAGCCTTCTTTTATTTTTCAAAAATCATTTATATTATTTTTAAAAAATGCCATACTAAAACCGAAACATTAATACAAGTATTAAATATGATCGAATTAATTCATTTAACTAAATCCTTTAAAAAGCCTGTGCGTAAGCCTGGTATTATTGGTATGTTCACATCTTTATTTTCTCGTAAATACACAGTAACTACCGCGGTTAACGATATTTCATTTAAGATAAATGATGGAGAAATCGTTGGTTATATCGGGGCAAATGGAGCAGGTAAATCTACGACGATTAAGATGATGTGCGGGATATTAAATCCCACAAGTGGTAAGGTTTTACTTAATGGTGTAGAACCTTATAAAAAAAGAAGAGAAATCGCTAAAAGTGTCGGTGTAGTTTTTGGACAAAAAACGCAATTATGGTGGGATATTCCTTTAATTGAATCTTTTGTCGTCTTGAAAGAAATGTATCAAATTTCTGATCAAGATTATGAAGAAAGAATGGAATTCTTAAAAAGTACATTAGGAATTAGTGAATTCTTACATCAACCAGTTAGAACTTTATCTTTAGGGCAAAGAATGCGTGCTGATTTAGCGGCTGCTTGGCTACATAATCCATCGATTTTGTTTTTAGATGAACCAACTATCGGTTTAGATGTTTTGGTTAAAGAAAAAATTCGTCAAGCAATTAAAACAATGAACAATAAATACCATACCACAGTGATATTAACCACTCATGATATGGAAGATATTGAGAATTTATGTTCGAGAATTATCTTAATTGAGAAAGGCGGCATCATTTATGATGGCTCTTTAAAAGATATTAAACATAAATTCGGTGACGCGAAGACTATTTCTGTTCCTTATTTTGGCGATTATGATATCACTTCTTTGGATGATTTTAATCAAAAAGTTAAATACGAACTAAAAGATGAACATTTGTTGATTAAATTTAACGCTGGACAAGTGCCTTTAGAAAATATTGTCAATTATGTTTTCCATCATCTCCATACGCAAGATTTTGTCATCAGCGATATTAATATCGAAGATATCGTTAAAGAAATATTAGCGAAAGAAGAAAACCATGAAAAAATATAAACCTTTCTTCCGAGCAGGAATGATTAATTTTCTCGCTTATCGATTTTCTTTGTTGACTTGGTTAATTGTCACCGCTTTACAAGTGGTGTGCACAGTTTTCCTTTGGCTTGCTGTTTTTAAAACCTCAGCAGAATATCAACATATTGATATTAATGAAGTGGTGATTAATGGATTCACATTAAAAAGCGTGATTGTCTATTTTGTTTTTTCTAACATCTTTTCCTTTATCACTTTTGGCAGTGACACAATGTGGAATATTAATGAGGATATTCGCGAAGGAAAAATCGCTGTTAATATCATTAAACCGATTTCTTATCGCATTAGATTATTGTTTACTGCTTTAGGCACTTCTTTTGGTCCAACATTAATTTTTGGAGTTCCTTTGTATATCATTGCTTATACGGTATTTGTTTTGACTAAAATGCTCATTATCACTAATATTTGGATGTTTTTGTTTAATATTTTAATATTTATAATATTAACAGTGTTAGCTATGATTCTAAGCGACAGCATCCAATTCTTCTTTGGTGTTTTGTGCTTTTATACATCTAGTGCTTGGGGTTTATCGATGTTAAAGAATACCATCACTAATTTTCTTTCTGGTAGTTTATTACCATTATCATTCTTTAAATTCGGTCATTTTGATTTATCAAAAATCGTACAATATTTACCATTTGCTGGCTTAGTGCAAAATCCGATATTAGTGTTGATTAATCAGTCGACAATCAACCAAAGCATTCATTATGTCGGATTATCGCTTGCCTGGATTATTATTTTCGAAATAATAAATAAATTGAGTTTTATGCGCGCTTCAAAAGCGATCACGGTACAAGGAGGATAATATGGGACATTACATCAAATTATATTTTCTTTGTATCAAAAGAAGCATCATTGCGAAATTAGAATATAAAAAAGACACATTAATCGCATTATTCAGCTTCGTAATTGCAAATCTTTGTTCCATTTTATCGATTTATTTTTTAGTAAATTCGATTCCTGCATTATCAGAAAATGGGAATAATTGGTCGATATATCAAATCGGCTTCTTATATGGCTTTTCGATGATTCCGGTTGGAATTGACCATCTTTTTAGTGATGAGTTTTGGTTAGTGGCGTATCGTCGCGTAAGAAACGGAACATTAGATCCAGTCTTTTTAAGACCGGCACCTATTATGTTTCAAATCTTTGCCGAAACATTCCAGCCAGAAGGATTTGGGGAATTAATTGTTGGAACCGCAATGTTAATATTGTGTGGTTTTAATACATCAATCAATTGGAGCTTCCCTTTAATATTCATGTTGATTGTCGCTTCGATATTTGGAGCAATAATCATCACCTCTTTAAAAATTATTTTCTCTGGACTAGCATTTGTTTTTAAAACATCTGGCCCTTTATTGCAAGTGGTCTATAATTTTATCTCTTATACAAAATACCCCATCGGTATTTATCCATATTTTTTAAGAGCAATGTTAATATTTATTTTCCCGTTTGGCATTATTATCTCTTATCCGATTCAAACTTTATTTTTTGGTAATGTCTATTCGTGGCTTAATCCTTGGACGCTAAGTTTAATAATCGTTGTCGTTGCGATATTATTCTTCTTTATCGCGATTGTGTCTTGGTCACTTTGCGTTAAAAAATACGAATCAACCGGTTCATAAATAATAATTTTATACATAGTATAATAAACACCATTTGATTATCAAGATGATGAAAATGTCCGCGATAAATTTGGGCATAACATTAATGAAGAAGTCAAAAAATGCAAGAAAGAAAAAATGCTCGCTATTATTCAAACCTTGAAGAACGAGCCAGACTCTATCCTAAAATGGGATAAGAGAATTTGGATAATGATGGTGAAGAATGCAAATGTCCATAGAGATAAAAGCATTACATTCAAGTTCTATTGCGGTGAAGAAGTTAGAGTTTAACAGCTCTAGCTTTTTCGATATAATAACTTTATAAAACACTCTTAAACCATAGGGGTATGCAAAAAACACCTAGGGTATGCAGTGTATCAAAATGGGTAAACGGAGGCATTATAGAGATGCAGAGATAATACGTAGTTATTGTCTCTTTTATTTTTTAAGGTTTTTGGATTAAAACAAATAGTATAAAATACTATTAGATTTAATATAAACCGATTATGCAGTGTGCTATGTTTTATAAGGAAAAAGACAATAAAGCATACATTAACGCGAATTTTTTACAAATGCTGTTTCATGTATAATAATAAAAAAAGGATGAGATAATGTTATGAATTTGTTCAATTTTTTTACCCCAAAAGACAAAACATTCTATTTGTTGTCAAATTCTACCATTAGACAAGCTTTAGAAAAATTTGATGCTCATAAGTTCAGTGTTGTGTCTTTACTAGATGATGATGGAAGGTTTGTAGGAACCGTTTCCGAAGGTGACATTTTGAGATTCATTAAGAACGTATATAACTTTGATATCAGCAGAGCTGAAAACATAAAAATCTCGGAAATTGAAAAATATAGACCCTATTCTGCAATCAATGTTGAAAGTTCTATTGATGATGCGATAACTCTTGCGCTAGACCAAAACTTTGTACCGGTTGTAGATGATAGAGGAATATACATAGGTATTTTAAAAAGAAAAACCATCTTAGAATATTTGATAGCTAAAAATATCGAAAAAAATAATTAAAAATTATCAAATAGCATTAGAACGCTATCTTTACACGACTTGAACTTAATAAAAGTATTAGAAAGTGGTATTCTTCTTGTATCAAAATTAAAACATCTATATTGAAGCGGGGAAATACCTCGCTTTTTTGTTGATGCTTTCTAGAAAATATATTAAAAATCTATTAATTATTACTACACCGTTCATGTACGTTTGTCATATTCCTTTATATGCAATATTTATAATAACGTTTGCTATATTCCAACAAAAATTGATCTTCCTAGCACAACAATGAAGAATTTATTTGGAACATTTCTTGGTTTATACGCTTAAATTTTTCTGTTATTGGCGAGTTCTCTATTTTAAAGGCAAAGAATCGCCCACTAAGACGACAATGGCGTTAATTCCTTTGATGATATGCACAACATATGTGTATATGCTTGCGACAAGTTTGTCTGATATTTCTTGGGCAGTTCATTCATTAATAAAAAGAGAACCAATTAATAAAGGATTACTAATTACCTCAATGGTATTACAATTCTTCTTCTGTTTAGACATCGCTGGTGCGATTATGCATTATGCCGCAGAAAGAAATATGATTAAGAACTCCCATTAGGGAGTTTTCTTTTATATAAATAATTTTATCGAAAAATGTTTGACAAGTTAACTTGGCGGGATTTACTATATTGCTGTACCAAGCGAACTTGGCAAAAGGAGATAAGATTATGGAAAGAGAAGAAATCTTAGCAAAAGCTCAAAAAGAAAATAAAGGTAAAGATATAGTGGAATTAGACGCGCAAAAAAGAAGTACCTATGTTGCCTTCACAGTGAGTGGTCTATTAATCATCGCTATTGCAATTGTGGAATTCATCGTTACTAAAAGATTTCCATTCGGTGTTATTGCTGGATTACAAGGCATGCTTGCGACTGCTTTCCTTGTTAAATACATTACATTAAGAAAGAAACATGAATTAGTGGTGACCATCTGCTATAGCTTATTATTTGTCGGATTTTTGGCTTTATGGATTTATCAATTAATTAAGGGGTTATAATATGGATGAATCATTAGTTCTACATAATAATGTAGCGGAAGCGAGAAAAGAGCAAAAACTGTCTCAATCTGAACTCGCCTCATTAGTGGGTGTTTCAAGAAACACAATTAGTTCTATAGAAACCGGACAATATCAACCAACCGCCAAACTTGCATTATTGTTATGCGTTGCGTTAAAAAAGAAATTCGAAGAGTTATTCTATTTCTAATATGAGGCATTCTTAATTCGGAATGTCTTTTTATTTTCCCTATGATAAAATAAATACAGAGGTAATAAGTATGTCAAAAGAAGAATTATCACTTTTAAGTGAGGAGGGATATACTCTTTCGTTATGTGTTTATTCCGCTGTTCACGCTAAAGGAAATATTATGTTCGTGCATGGCATGGAAGAACATAAAGAAAGATATGATGAATTTGCATCATTCCTACAAGAACATGGTTATAACATCGTTTTAAGTGATTTAAGAGGTCATGGTAAAAATGCTCCGTTGTTATCTCATATCGCTGATAAAGATGGAGATAAGTTACTCCTTGAAGATCAAAAGAAAATCAGAAAATTTATGGAAGAAAAATTTCCTAATTTACCAAATATGATTTTTGCTCACTCAATGGGCACAATTATTACTCGTAATTTATTACAAGAATGCTCTAATGATTTCACAAAAGTAGCATTAAGCGGATATGTTAATCCTAATGGTGCATCTGGTATCGCAGTGGCCTTAGGCAACATAATTAAAGCCTTTAAAAAACCAAAAGGCCATTCCAAGATGTTAACCAATTTAACCACCGGCTCATTTAATAGAGCGGTGAAGAATCCAAAGACCGACTCTGACTGGATTTCATATAATGAAGAGAATATCCAAAAGTTTGTTGATGACCCACTTTGTGGTGCGGAATTTACCGTTGGTAGTTACTGCGCATTATTTAGACTTTTACATAACATGGCTAAGGTAAAGAGATATAAAAATGTAAATTCTGAATTACCATTCTTGCTCATCTCTGGTAAAGACGATCCATGTACTGGTGGAGAAAAAGGTAGAAATGCTTCTTTAAAGGTTCTCCAAAAAGCGGGATTCAAAGATATTTCTGTAGTCACATTTGATGGCATGAGACATGAAATTTTAAACGAAGTAGATAAACAAAAAGTCTATGACGAAATTCTCTCATTCTTTGATAAATAGTTATATTTTAAAAAATGTGTTATAGTTCATATGAGCCTCCTTAGTTTTATGTTTTGCTATCTAAATTATAGAGGCTCTTTTTAATTGAAAAAATTTAAAAGCTATCAAAAAGAACGGGGTAGGCTTCCTGTTACTCCACGTTTAATTTGAAAGGACCAGAAAACACAACCCTATGGGTTGTTTTTTTCTTATTTCCCTTTAGTAGAGAAGACTACTGACTTAATAGAGTTATATGAATGAATCGTAGATTGCATTATATAATGGACTTTGACACAATCTTTCTAGCGAGGTGAAAATTATGGGAGTTAAGATTTATGCCGATGCTGGAAGTAACCTCTTTCCAGAAGTATTAAAAGCGAAAGACTTAGATATTAAAGTCGTGAGAATGAAACTCTATATTAGAGATCAAGAATATAACTGCTATGATGAGAACTTTAATACTAAAGAAATAAGCAAATTATTTTATGAAGAACTAAGTGGGAATAATAACATTCGCACTAGTTTAATTAATCCAAACGATTATTTAGAAGCATTTAAAGATGATATCTCTAAAGGACATCAAATTATATGCGTCACAATGGCAAAAGGTATTTCTGGTACCTATCAATCCGCTTGTATTGCTAGAGATATGATCAATGAAGAATTAGGAAGAGAAATGGTGTATGTTCTAGATTCCGCAACCGCGGGATTTGGTGAAGGTATTCAAGCCATTAAACTTGCTAAGGAAGCAGAATATGGAAAAGACTTTTCTTCTTTAGTAAAAGAAGCAGAAGAATTTAAATATAAAGTTAGAAGCGAATTTACCGTCGATGATATTAACTTTTTAGCGAGAACCGGAAGAGTGAATAAAGTTGTTGCCAAAATCGCTAATGCATTAAAAATTAAAGTCTTATTAAAAGGTAGCAATGAATCCACAATTGTATCTACCGCGAAAGTTCCTGGTAGAAAGTTATGTTTAAAGAAACTTGCAAAGCAATGTGTTGATTATATTAGAAAACCAGAGAAACAAACCGTTTATATCACACATTGTAATTGTTTAGATGATGCGAATAAGATGAAAGACGAATTAACAAAAAACGGAATTAACAACGTGGAAATTTATGATTACGATTTAGTAACAGGAAGTCACTTAGGGCCAAATGCCTTAGCCATCTTCTATGTCGGTGATAATAGAGAATTCGATAAAGGCTTATCCTTATCGCTTAATAAGGAAAAAGTAAGACAAAACAAATTAGCAAAATAAAAAGTCGGACCGATTGGTTCGACTTTCTTTTATTAGATTCTATCTAATTCTTTTTTAATTCCTTCTTTATCGAGGTTTTGGCCAATGAAAACTAATTTTATTAGTTTGTCACCGTATTCTTCATCCCAGTCATGACGGAAGTTCTCATCATTTTCTAATAAGAACTGAATTTGTTTCTTGGATAATTTACCAGAATACCATTCACCAGTTCTTTCGAGTTTTCTTTGTCTTCCTGCGGATTCATATACGCATGCGTATTTTTCTTCTTTTAAGAAATATAAGATGCCTTTAGCACGGATGATATTTCTGCCGTTATTTTCCACCCATTGAATGAACTTTTCTTTATCAAATGGTCTTCTACGGTAATAAACGAATGTGTTGATGTCATATTCATCAGCGGTTCCTTCATCATCGTTTTCATCGACGCCATTTTCGTGGTGGTGATGGTGATGATGGTGATGGTGTTCATGTTCGTGTTCATGTTCGTGATGATGGTGATGGTGTTCTTCTTCCTCGTCATCATCGTGATCATGATGTTCTTTATCTGCGTCAACTTCATTACTCCAGTCTTCGAACTCTCTAATCCAAGCTGCAGAAGTGGACGCGGTTTCGAAGTTAAATAAGTGTGTATCGATTAATTCATCAATATCGACATCACAGTAATCACATTCAATGATTTTTGCGCTTGGTTGTAAAGCTTTAACTGCGATTTTCACTTTTCTTAATTCTTCTTTAGAGATATTGCCGACCTTATTTAATAAAACAACATCACAGAATTCGATTTGTTGAATAACCAGATTCTCTAAATCTTCTTCTCCTCTCACTGTGTCTTTGAAGACATCGCCACAGGAGAATTCATCAACAAGACGCAAAGCGTCTGTGACAGAGATAATCGCATCAAGTGTGTAAAACTTAGGAAGATTTTGTTTTTTGAATTCTTCTTCCATATAGCAAATTGTTTGAGCGATTGGGACTGGTTCACAAATACCAGAAGCTTCAATTAAGATGTGATCAAATTTTTGAGAAGAGACCAAATCTGCGAGTTGTTGAATTAAGTCTTTTTTAAGTGTGCAGCAGATACATCCGTTTTGAAGTGGGACTAAACTGTCATCCTTAGAATTAACAACACCGCCTTGAGCGATGAGTTCGGCATCGATATTGACTTCACCGATATCATTGACGATGACCGCCATACGATGTCCTTTAGCGTTTTTTAAGATATGGTTAAGTAAAGTGGTTTTGCCACTTCCGAGATAACCAGTAATTAATGTAATTGGTACTGTTTTTGGTTGCATAAAATTTTTCTCCGTGTTCTATTCTATCACTTTTGTATAAATTGATAGAAAAAATGCTCTTTTTTTGCTTAAATATAACGAATATTTAAAAAGTAATTACTTTGTAATTATAAAAATAATTAGCACTCTTACTTGCCGAGTGCTAAATTTGTGCTACAATAGAGTTGTAAAAAGGAGGACAACAACTATGAAAATGGAACAAATGCCCGACTATGAAAATGATAAAGATGTCCTTCAAAAGTTTGGACGCAATATCAATGAAGAAGTCAAAAAAGGAAAAATAGATCCTGTCATTGGGCGTGACGAGGAAATTAGAAAGATTATTGAAATCTTAGCCAGAAAAACTAAGAACAACGTCATTCTTTTAGGTGAACCTGGTGTTGGTAAGACCGCAATCTTAGAAGGTCTTGCGGAACGTATTGTCAAAGATGATGCGCCTACAATTTTAAAAGATAAAACCATTTATGAATTAGATATGGGTGCATTAGTTGCTGGCGCCAAATACCGTGGTGAATTTGAAGAAAGACTAAAAGCAGTCCTTAATAAAATTAAGGAAAGTGAAGGTAAAATCATTCTCTTTATCGATGAGATTCACTTAATTGTTGGCGCGGGTAGAACTGATGGCGCACTCGATGCTTCTAACATGCTTAAACCTATGTTAGCGAGAGGCGAAATCGATTGTATCGGTGCCACGACCTTAAAAGAATATCGCGAATATATTGAGAAAGACCGCGCACTTGAAAGAAGATTCCAACCTGTTTTAATTAACGAACCAAGCGTGGAAGATACAATTACCATTCTTAGAGGTTTAAAAAATAGATTTGAATCATTCCATGGCGTGAAGATTACTGACAACGCATTAATCGCTGCTTCCACATTATCTAATAGATATCTCACTTCTAGATTCTTACCAGATAAGGCTATTGACTTAGTGGACGAAGCCTGTGCTTCCATCAAAGTGGAACTCGCTTCTATGCCTGGTGAACTCGATGAACTTGAGAGAAAGATTAGACAACTTGAAATCGAAAAAGCCGCGCTTAAAAAGGAAAGCGATGAAGCCAGTAAAAAGAGACTTGCAGATCTTGAAGGTGAACTCAGTTCTCTTTTAGAGAAAGAAAAAGAACTTAAAGAAGAATGGTCTAAAGAAAAAGACCAAATCTTAAAAGTCAAAGCGGTAAAAGAAAAACTCGAAAAAGCGAGATTTGACTTAGATGTTGCTTTAAGCCATTCCGAATATGAAAAAGCGGGTGAACTTCAGTATAAAACCATCCCTGAACTAGAGAAGAAACTCAAAGACTCTGATTCTAAAGTCGGAGATAAGAAATTATTATCCGAAGTGGTGGATGAAGAACAAATCGCCAAGATTATTTCTCGTATGACTAATATTCCTCTTAGCAAGATTGAAAAAGGTGATCGAGAAAAAGTCTTAGATTTGAAGAAGACTTTATCAAGAAGAGTTATCGGACAAGATGAAGCCTTAACTTTAGTTAGTGACGCAATTCTCCGTCAAAGAGCAGGTATTAAAGATAGCAATAGACCAATTGGTTCATTCTTATTCTTAGGACCAACTGGTGTTGGTAAAACCGAAGTCGCCAGAGCGCTCGCAGAATCATTATTTGATTCAGAAAGCCATATCATCCGCATCGATATGTCGGAATATATGGAAAAATATAGCACCTCAAGATTAATCGGTGCCCCTCCAGGATATGTCGGATATGAAGAAGGTGGACAGCTTACTGAGAAGGTAAGAAGAAATCCTTATTCTATCGTTTTATTCGATGAAATCGAAAAAGCCCATCCAGAAGTATTTAACTTATTATTACAAATGCTTGACGATGGAAGACTTACCGATAGTCAAGGAAGAGTCGTGGACTTCAAGAACACAATTATCATTATGACTAGTAACTTAGGCAGTGAATATTTGCTTAATAACGAAAGAGATAAAGTCGAAGCGTTATTACATCAAACATTTAAACCAGAGTTCTTAAATCGTATTGATGAAATCGTCTACTTCTCACCATTAAGCAAAGAAACACAATCAAAGATTGTTGATAAAATGTTATCTAATCTCAACAATAGATTAAAAGAATCATATTATTCATTTGAATTCTCTGATGCTTTGAAATCTTGGATCTTAGAAAGCGCTTATTCACCAATCTATGGTGCCAGACCAATTAAGAGATTTATTCAAAATAAAGTGGAAACTATTATTGCTAGTAAGATTATCTCTCAAGAAGTTGATACAGAGCATAAGTACTTAGTGGACTATAACGGCAAAGAAGTTATCGTCAAACAAGAATAATTATGAAAGCCACCTTCGGGTGGTTTTTTATAATATGAAGAAGAAATATTTTTGGACGCTGATAAATTAGTAGCCTTAAAAGCTGGTGCCAAAAGAATGGAATATATCTCTTTAGCGGATAAAAATGTTTTTCTCTGTTTCTAGCTAAGAAATCCAAGAATTGTTAGATAGATCAATTCAATGTGGTCTTGCGGAACCATATGCCATAAATGAAGTCCATTTTAAAATAAGGCGATAATAATTTTATTGATAAATAAATAACTTTTATCTAATATTATTTTCGTTATGGAAAACGAAGAACTAAAAACAGTGGAAAACACTGAACAAAATAAAGAAGAAAAGAAAGACAATAAATTTGTCTCTTTCTTGAAAAATGCAAAAGCAATATTGATGAAGACCACAAATGGTATGTCCATCGGTCTTTTTGGTACTTTAATCATTGGTACCGTTATTGCTTTATTCGCGAAAATTCCTGGACTTGGTCATATCGCTGACTGGGCCAAAATCATCCAAGGTTTAATGGGTGCCGGTATCGGCTTAGGTGTCGGTCTCGCTCTTAAAAGAGATGGTATAACCATCGTTACCTTAATGGCTGCTGGATTTGTTGGCAATTACGCTTGGGAATGGTTAGCCTTTAAAGAAATCATTTCTAATGGTGTTTCATTAGGTATGGGTGGTGAAGTTGGCGTACAATTCACTGTTAACTCCATTGGTGATCCATTATCTTGTTATATTTCCGTTATGTTAGCCGCAATCGCGCTTAAATACATAATGATCAAGAAAACCCCAGTGGATTTAATCTTAATCCCACTTGTGGGATTGTTCATGGCCATTTCCTATTCCTTCGTCTTAGCGGAATGGGTCCATTATGTAACTATCGCTATTCAATTTGTCATTAAAGCAAGTTTCAGCATCCATCCATCATTATCTATATTCATGTGCATTATCGTCTCTACCCTTATGGGTTTGGCGCTTACCGCACCTATTTCTTCTGTGGCTATCTGTGTCGCTATTAATATTGGTAGTGTTCCAATGGCGGCCGCGGCAGCATTAATAGGATGCTGCACACAAATGGTGGGCTTTGCGGTTCATACTGCAAGAGACAATAAATGGGGTAGTGTTGTGGCCGTTGGTATTGGCACATCGATGCTTCAATTTAAGAACATTCTAAAGAAACCATTAATCTGGGTTCCAACCATTGTGACTTCCGCAGTTCTTGGTCCAATAGCTATGCTATTCCCATATGATAAATTAGCGAGTAGCACTGGCTTATCCGTTGGTGCAGGTATGGGTACATGTGGTTTAGTCGGACCACTTAACTTCTTTGATGCTTTTAACTATAACTGGTTAGTAGTGGTTATCGTCTTAGGAATCATAGTTGTTTCTGGCTTACTAGTGTTCCTCATCGACTTATTATTTAGAAAACTCGGATGGTTTAAAAAAGGCGATTTTTCCTTATCCAACAATCTATAAATTTATTTATTTGCGATTAAATTACTATTCGTTTATTATTTAGCTAGAGAGATACATCCTCTCACTATTAACCGAGGTCTAGCTAACGAGGGTCAATAGTAACGCGGCGATTATCACTAGGATGATCGTCTTTTTCATTAAGCGCATTACCTCATCACCTCCATATGAGTATGAAGAGCGATGAGAGGAATGTATCCCACCGATTTCTCGGCATTACTAATTTCTTTTTTATTCACTTAAATGAATAAGTGTATTAAGATTATTTTATATGCGAAAGAAACTTGTCATATTTGACATGGACGGCACGATTTATCTAGGTAAAAACCTTTTTGATGGTGCTTTAGAATGTTTTAAATATCTTAAAGATCATAATATTGATTATGTCTTCTTTACCAATAACTCATCCCATGATTTAGAGTTCTATCATCGAAAGATGACTAATTTTGGTATTGAATGCGATTTAAAGAAGAATTTCTATTCCTCAACAGAAGTAACTATTGATCACTTATTAAATCTTGGTGTTAAAGATATTTATGCTATCGGCAATAAATGCCTTAAAGACAAATTAGCGAAACATTTTAATTTAATTAATGAATTTATACCTAATAAGAAAATAGACGCCTTAATCGCGGGATTTTCCACTGAACTCACCTATAAGGAATTACAAGATGGCTGTTTGTATTTACAAACTAACAACTGCTTATTCATCGCCACAAATGGTGATTGGCGTTGTCCAATTGAAGATGGCTTATATATTCCTGATTGTGGTGGTATGTGCGAATGGATTTATCGCTGCACTGGTAAAACCGCGACAGTTATGGGTAAACCAAATGAAGAAATCATTTACTATCTCGCCAAGCAATTTAACGTTTCACTCGATGAAGTGTTGGTTGTTGGCGATAGATTATATACAGATATCCAAGTTGCGATTAACGCAAAAGTGGATTCTTTAGCGGTTCTTTCAGGTGAATCTTCTTTAGAAGATATTAATAATTATCCTGAAAAACCAACTTACATATTAGATTCAATCAAACAACTTCCAGAATTATTAAAAAAATAGGAGGAAAATAATATGGAAAGTAGCGCAAGCGCAAAACCATTGAAGCTCAACTATAAGCGCACAATGCTTATCGGCTTTGCTTTCTTTGGTATTTTGCTATTATGGCAGGTTTATGACTCCTGGTGCCCTACATTATTATCCGAATTATTTGCTCGTGCATTTAATTCCAATTATGTCGCACTTCGTCAAGTCAATACCCTAGAAGCCATCGCGGAGTGTAACAAGATTATTAAGGATCAACAATACCTCGTTGGTGTTGTTATGGCTCTTGATAACTTAGCCGCATTAATTTTATTGCCAATATTTGGTAGATTGTCTGATAAGACAAGAACACCAATTGGTAAGAGAATGCCTTATATTTTAGTCGGTACATTTGTGTGTGCGGTCGCATTCCCATTCATTCCAGTTATTTATCACACAACAAATAATGTTGTTGGTGTTGTTGTTATGATGGCGGTTGTCGTCTTATTCGCAATGATGTATCGTAACCCAGCAGTTGCTTTAATGCCTGATGTCACACCAAAACCTTTACGTAGTAAAGCGAATGGTATCATCAATATCATGGGTTATATTGGTGGTGCTTGCGCCACATTAGTAGGTTTAGCATTCGTCCTCTCCGATTACTTAGGAACAAAAATTGATAAAGACACTAAATTATATGCTGCACATACATGGGCACATAACAATATTTGGGCAATTGAATTACCATTCTTAATCGCTTCTGTTTTAATGCTTGTTTCTGCGATCGTTTTATTCTTTACAGTCAGAGAAAACGAATTAGCGGAACAACTTAAAGATGAAATGGCTAGGGGTGAACAAGAAGCTGAAGTCGCTGATAAAGTGATTGAAGATGCTCCAGTTAGCAAAGCTAACAGAAACATGCTCATCTTAATCTTGGCCGCTGAATTCTTCTGGTTCATGGCGGATAACGGTATTGGCACATTTATGGGCAACTACGCCGTTTATTTCTTAGGAGCTAGCAGTAGTTCCAATATGATCAATACCATCGTTGGTGGTGTTGGTAGTGTTGCTGGTTTCGCTGTTGGTGGTATCATTGCAAGCAAAATTGGCCGTAAATGGACACTCTTTAGTGGTCTTGGTTTGTCCGCAGCCGCTTATGCGCTATGGTTCATTCTCACATTTGCTTTATATGGAAAAATTGCTGGAAGTGGTACATTCCCATTCTGGATCTATATTGTTTGGTTATTAAAAGGCTTCGGTATGTCTTTAGTTCACGTCAACTCTTATCCAATGGTTGTCGAATTATGCCCAAACAGCAGAATTGGCCGTTACACAGGTTACTACTATGCTTCTAGCATGGCTGCACAAACAATTACACCAATCGCTTTAGGTTTATTACTTAAAGTGGAAGGTTTATCTTGGGAATACTTGCCAGCATATGGCATTATTTGCTTAATCGTTTCCGGAATCATCTTCTTCTTTGTAAAGAATGTTAAATCCAATAAAACAACATTTAAAAAAGGTTTAGAGGCCTTGGACGCTGATGAATAAGAAGAAAGTCCTCTCTAAACTTAATCCTTTATTCCTTAAAGGAATTGCCCATCGTGGTTTCCACAATGACAAATATACCGAAAATGGTATGAATGCCTTTGGCAACGCCATTAGACACAATCTTCCAATCGAGTTAGATATCCATTTAACAAAAGACAACCAATTAGTGGTTTGTCACGATGAAGATTTAAAAAGAACCACCGGTAAAAGCGGTATCATCGAAGACTTAACGGTCGAAGAAATTAAAAGAAATTACCATCTCCTTGATGGTGGAGAAGTTCCAACATTTCTTGAGGTTCTTGATTTTGTCAATGAACAAGTCCCAATGGTCGTGGAATTAAAGGTATTTCGCAAAAACTATAAGCCACTTGCGAAAAAAGTCATCGAAGTGATGAATGAGAAAGTAAAAGATAAAAAGAACTTCATGTTAATCTCATTTGATCCTCGTAGCTTGTGGCCACTTAAGAAACTAGGAATCATTCGTTCCTTACTCGCAACTAGAAGTCATGAATATGTTTATAACTATTTCAGACATTCCGTTGAAAGCGTGGATCTCGACCAGCAACTATTCGATGAAAAGAGAATCCAAAAATATCATAAAAAATATTTGGTCAATGCTTGGACTATTGAATCCGAAGAACAATTAAAAGCCATTCTTCCTTATGTCGATACAGTCACATTCCAACATATGGATGAAAATGTTGTTCGTGAATTATTAAGCAAAAGATAATCTTTATTAATAATAGACCGGTTATCAAATAACCGGTTTTTTATTATTCAATATTAAATGTGCCAATCGGCACATATATTTTAAGCCCGCAAAAAGATAAATTTATTGTAAATAAAGGAAGAAAATATATGAAGAAATTATTTTTTGTTTAGCTACAACAGCACTCATGACGATTGGCTGTTCAACTAAAGCTAATGCTTACAAAGTTACCGAAAAGAAATTCGAAGAAGAAATTACAAATTATGGTTACGTTTTTAACAACAATGCTAAATTTGAAGGTAGCTTTGTTTTGTCTCTTGGTGAAGAAGCCATGATGTCAACCATAGTAATGGAATTTGATAGCCAAGGAGAACATCAAAGATTTAGAGTCCACCAAGAAATTGAAGGCGAAGGTGAAATGGATTCTGTTTGCGACCTCCACAAATTAGAAAGCGGAGATTACAACATTGATTGGTATAGGAAAGGCTATGGCGACACAAAGTATGAATTAGTCACGATAGAAAACCTTCCATATGATACAATGAAAAGTTATATGAACGAACTCGTTTATTTCCCAGCATTGGAATACAAAGACGTCGAATTCGAGGCAGATAATAATACTTATCATTGCGACAGCTATACAGTGGCCATTCAAGATGGTGGTGAAACATTCGCGGTCGTTTATTCAAACATAAATTTGCAATTTGAAAATAATCGTGTGAACAAATTTGAATTCACACTTGCTGCTCCAGGTGGAATGGCCTCAATCCAACTTGAAAAAACACAAACTGGTGGAATTACAGTGGAACTACCAACCGTTGAATAATCAATAAACAATTTAAGATAAAGCACTCATTTTGAGTGCTTTTTTAATCTTCGATTAATTAACAATATTTATCTCTATATTTCTTCATTTTCATGCCCACAATACTTTTGAATGCTTCTATAAATGTGGAGAGTTTTTTATAACCGACACGTGAGGTGATTTCGCCCAGTGTGAGTTTTGTTCTTAAATAAATCCTTAACTCCAGATAGTCTTAATTTATTAGCGATAACTTCCGCTATCATTTTATTGGTTTCATAGTTTTTCATGATTTCTTGGAATTTTCTAAGAATATCCAATAAGTCTTTATCATTTGTTGTAACAATAAACGACTTTATTTACTAATAAAACTCAGTAAAATATAACCATATGGAAATCTGGCAAATCATCTTAATTATTATCGGTGGTGTCTTAATCCTCGGATTATTAGGCTATCTTTCATTTTGCTTATATATCTCAAATATGATGGCCAATATGATGGTTTATCCAAAGCATTTCAAAACCACTGAAGAAAAGAAAGCCAGTAACGCTTCGTATGGCGATATTGGTGACATCAGTAAATATCAAAGAACACCAATTAATTTCAATATGAGTGATGGGTATGTCATCCATGGCGATTATTCTTTGAATAATCCTAAGAAGTTTGTCATATGTATGCACGGACATCGTGGTAACCGTGAAGGCTTACAAAAGTATTCCTGGGCTTTATATCGCTTAGGATATTCTTTAGTGTTTTATGATCATAGAAGTCATGGTGATGAAAACAAAAGAAAAAAAGTCACAATGTCTTATCAAGAACATAAAGACGCTTTAGAAATCATCGAACAAGTTAAAGAAAAGTTTGGTCAAGATATCGAATTAGGACTATTTGGTAATTCTATGGGCGCAGCCACAGCGCTTAGCTGCACAAAAGAAAGACAAGACTTATCCTTTGTTGTTGCTGATAGTGCATTCGCGGGAGTGAACTACTTGGTAGAAGCATTTATTAAGATTCATAAATCACCAAAATTCCCGATTTTACAATTCACTGAGATGTTTATAAAACATAAAGCGGGATTCTCTTACAAAGATGTATCTATAAAAGATATCGTTAAAGAAAATAAAAACGTCCCTATCTTGCTCATCTATGGCGACAAAGATGAAATAGTGTTTCCGAAGAATGCGGAAATATTATTCACTAACATCGTTGCCCCAAAACGATTAGAATGGTTTAAAGGCGCAACTCACTGTAATGCAGTAGTCACTGATAGAAATAGATATTACAAAGTAATAGAAGAATTTATAAAGGAGAATGTGAAGTAATATGGCCAAAGAAAAAATGTCATTAGAAAAGAAAACTAAACTTATTTATTCTGGCGAATTAATGATTTTCGCTATTCTCTTTTTAGTCTTAGCGACGTTAGAAATTTTAAATGTTATTGGCAAAAAACCTATTACGCTTAACATCTTCAACTTTGTTACCGCAGCGGGTGGAGCTTGGATGATCGTGGATTTCTTCTGGGTTTTATTCTCTAAAAAGAGAAGAAAGAAGAATTCTTTATTAGATAAAGCCTTACTTATTCCTTTAGGAATATATCTCATCACATTTGATATTATTGTTTTTACTCGTATGTCTATGATGTGGAAAGACGATAGCTTTAATCAATTTAGAAGATTGATGATGGGTATTTCTTTCTATTACATCGGTGGTATCTTCTTGTTTGAATCTATCTATCATTACTTCGTTCCAGTTCCAACCTTAGTGGAAGCCATTCAAGAAGCTTATAAAGCGGAACAAGAAGAAATGGAAAAGGAAAGACTTGCTGCGTTAAAGGATGATTCAGAAATTAAAAAAGAAGACGCCGTGGATGCGGAAGTAAGTCCAAAAGAAGAAGACAATAAAAAAGAAG
>JAEDDA010000037.1 GCA_016298185.1 Bacilli bacterium
TCTATCACAAGTGTACGGAAACTTCTTCATTAAACCTGTTGAATAATAAAAAAATTGGCTGAGAAATCAGCCTTTTATTTTTCCCTTTTTGGCGGAGAAGATGGGGTTCGAACCCATGCGAGACTTGCATCTCCTAGCAGTTTTCGAAACTGCCCCCTTGAGCCGCTTGGGTACTTCTCCAGTGGTGGTATTATAACATAATTTATGATAGGTGTATCTCACTTCGCTAATTTGATTTATTAATTATGCGTGTATACAATATATGTATATAAGCGTTTAAACGCGAGGGGGGTTTTATGAATAAACTTAAAGTTATTCCATTTCTTGCTTTAGTGGCAATGCTTTCCGCATGTAATGTGAAGAGCACCGCTAAAATGAAGAAATATTCCAATCAAGTAGATTGCGCTACTTGGAAACAAAATTTCGAAGCTCAAAATAGCGACGAAGAAGAAGTAAACGGAGGCGATATAGGCATGACCGCTTCTATTTACACAGAAACCATCGACAAAACCGTTTTAAACGACAAAGTTTTGGATAATGAAGAAATTATTGCAACCGGAACAATGAATGGCCTATACGACAAGGACAATGATGTTGGCACTCTTACCACTGATGCGGAAATGAAAATTACGCAAAAAGATTCGATTTATGATCAAAGTATGACCATGAAAGGAAATGGTTCCCGCACTTATCAAAAAGGAACAATCGAAAGCCAAGATAAGACTTTAGCGATCGATGAAGCACATAAGACTTATTATGTTGCAGGAAATTATAGCGAAGGCTCAGTTTATTCTGCAATTATGGGAGTAGCAATTATGCCATTAATGGTGGTCACTATGCTTCCAGCATCATATGAAACGGCTAGCGAAGAAGAGAAAGCTAATTATTCCTTCTACCAAGACGGAAATGTTTTTACCGCTAAATACGTGGAAACAGAAGAAACACAAAAAACAACTATAATCGGTTCTGAGACAGTACCTTACATGAGTAGGAAAACAACCTCCACATCAGTGGCACAATGTTACACTACAAAGAAAAGTGGTAGGACAGTGGCTATGTATCTTAATATGGAAACTATTGAAGAGGAAGTAAGCACCTTTTTAATCGATTATGACAAATACGCCAAAGACACTGTTAGAACAGAAGCCCAACATAGTATTCTCAACGTTAAGATAGAACTCAAAAATGTTGATTTAAATCCAATTGATTTTACTAATTACACATTAGGTGAAGGTAATGGCTCAATTATGGGTGAATTCTAATAGTAAGGAGAGAAGAAATATGAAAATGATGAAAGTTTTACCATCTGTCATTCTTGCTTCTTTATTAATGACAGGTTGCACCTCAAAAGCTAGTGAAAGTTATAACACCAAAAAATACAAAAACGAAGTCACTTGTGCAGAATTCTATGAAGCATATAACAAAGGTACCGCAGAAACCACAAAGATTCCAGCTGTGATTCCTTCACAAGGTTTTGACGTATCAATCGAAGGATCTTCAAAAAGTGTTAATAGCTTGAGGTCTACATATAATGGCAAGCAACGTCTAAGAATTGACTCTTCTACCAATGAACAAATTATTGCGGAATACGATGCTGATAATAGAATGGGCCATTCTAAAGTGAATTCCACAATGAAGCTTGAATATGGAATGCAATATGACGAAATGGTGGAAACCGCAACTCAAACAATCGCAGGGGAATTCTACGGTAAAGAAACCGAAAAAGGTCCAACCGAATACGTTATTAATATTGCTTCTGTATTAGACGAAAAAGTTTCAACTATTAATAATACATCCGCTACTTTTGCTTCCGCGTTCTTTACCCGCGCTATACAAAAATTAGGTTTCCAGTTAATACCTGTTATTTCTCCAGCTTCTTATGAAGCCATGAGCGAAGAACAAAAGAATCAAATTAAATTCTTTCACGATAATAATGTTTTCACTGTTGTTGTTGCCGTAAACGATGAAGGTGAAGATACAAATACTAGATACACTTCTGAAAATACATTGGTGGCACAAGTTACATTTGCGGAAAACAAGTTCTCATATGTTATTAAAAATGAGTCCAAAAGAGAAACAACCTATTTGCAAGATTATGATGAATTTTTAAAGGATGAAGTTTCTATCGAAAAAACAAGTGTCTATTGTAAAGCCACAATTGACACCAGTGATATTTCTTTAGAATTTGATTATTCTAATTACGGAAATGGCAATTACAATGTTTATTCCATGTTGCCAAGCTTAGGGTTCTAATCTAATTAACTAAAATAAGAGACCATCAATTCGTTGGTGGTCTTTTTCTTTATCTAACAATTAGTCTTTCTTATTTGACTTTTTTATAGTCAAATTAAAGGGGTTTAATTATAATATTAAAGTATGCAATGGTGGAATTTTAGCGATCAAAGCTTTGTCACATTATTCGTAATAATTATATTATTACTTGTTGTTTTATCTATTGTTATTACCACACATTTTTTAGTGAATCGTTCTTTCGCTAGTTACGACAAGAAACTCCACCAAGAGAGTATTTCCACTCGTATTTTTACGATTGATATGAAAAACAATAGTGTTATTTATTTCAACCGTAGCGATATGAAAAATAAGAAAGAAATGGATATCGCTAGTTTCTATTTCCGTTTCCACCAAAACGATACTGATAAAGTTAAACAATGGATTTTATCAATTATTGAGAATCCAAAAACCGCTGATCAATACTTAGAAGCGGATGTTGTTGTTAATCGTGGGAAAGCGACATATTTCTCATTATTGAAACTCATTAAATACGATCCAAAGGTGAGAATCATCCACCTTGAAAGTCATATCTTAAAATATATTACTCCTACAAACTTCTCTTTTAAGAAGAAAGGCGCGCTTTCTGGTGTGGTTAAGAGAAGTGTTATGAAAGGTATTATTTCTAAAGGAAAATCTTTAAGAGGATTTACTTTTGCTATTCGCTTCTTCTATATCCGTCAAAAAGCTCTTTCTAATGAGAAGATTGAAAGATATATGATGATGACTCTTAAAAATGAAATCTATCCATATGCTTCTAATAGACGTGAACCACGTCAAATTTTAGATGAAAGTGGAAGTGAAGTTATCTTATTTGACTTACATTTATCTAGCCGTGATGAAGCTATGCATTTAGCGGCGTCAATCTGTCACTCCTTAAAGAAATGCATCGGTGTTAATGGTTACGCTGATTCTGTCAATTTAGCCATCGGTGTTGTGGAAAACGCACAATATTATCAAGACTTCGATATGATTGTCCAAAAAGCCCAAGAAGCTTGTATTACCGCTCAACAAAATGGACAAGATGTTTTCATCTATCAAAAGAGTCGTGGACCAATGAGCCAAGAACTTAACAAATTCAATCAAGAAGTTGATAGATTACTCGACAATAATAACTTACGTTATTTATATCGACCTATTATCGATACCTCACGCACAGGCACAGCGTTCGGGTATTTTGAATATGTACGTGCCTATAACTCACCGTTCTCATCCTTTGCTGAAATGAGTAAATACGCAGCTAAAGTCGGCAAGAATAGAGAACTATTTGCCAATATCGCAAAGACAGTTATTCCAAAGTTTGCTAGTGAGAAACCAAGCCAAACATGTCGTTTATTCTTATCAGTATCAATGATGGATATCGACCATATGGCGGAAATCTTACCGCAAATCCCTCAATCCAAAGATGTGAAACTAGTTCTCGTCTTTGATGAGCATGAAGTTAATGAGAACGCTATGGAACTTGATCTTCTCAATGCTTCTTTAAGAAAATTTAGAGATTTGGGCTATGAAATAGCGCTTCTATTAAAAGATAAGAACCTATTACTTGATCCGTCAGTTTATGAAAACTTCGATTACTTCGTTGCTGGCGCGGCAATGATGGGTGAAATTAAAAAGAATAATCGTGTAAGATTATCTATCCATACATTAATCGAACAATTATTAGTGTATAACCAACCAATTATCGCCACAGACTTAGAAGGTTGGCCAGCGGTTGAGTTAATTATCAAGGCTGGTGTCCCAATCGTTTCTAGTGAAGCGATAAGCCCATCTAATGACATGCTCCTCCCAGTGGAGAGAAAGAAAGTCATTAGATTACATCAAATGTACGAAACGTTCCGTTAGGAGAAATATATTATATGGAAAACAAACAAATCAAAAATCAAGCTATTACTAGACAAGAAGATGACTTTGCTCAGTGGTACACTGATGTCGTCAAAAAAGCAGAATTAATGGATTATTCATCCGTTAAAGGTTTTATTATTTATCGTCCTTATAGCTATGCTATTTGGGAAGAAATTCAAAACTACTTAAATAAGAGATTTAAAGAAACTGGTCATGAAAACGTTTATATGCCAACAGTTATCCCAACCTCTTTACTACAAAAAGAAAAGGATCACATTGAAGGCTTTGCGCCAGAATGCTTAATCGCTAATATCGGTGGTGGACAAGAATTAGATGATCCTCTTATCATCACTCCAACAAGTGAAACATTATTCTGCGAACACTACGCTAAAATCATTAAGAGCTATAGAGATTTACCAAAACTCTATAACCAATGGAGAAGCGTTGTGAGATGGGAAAAGACTACCCGTCCATTCCTTAGAGGTGCGGAATTCTTATGGCAAGAAGGTCATACCATGCACGAAAGCGAAGAAGAAGCTCGCACCGAAACATTAAAGATGCTTGAAATCTATGATGATTTAGGTAGAGATGTATTAGCTATTCCTTTTATCAAAGGAAGAAAGACCGAAAAAGAAAAATTTGCCGGTGCTTTAGAAACATATTCAATCGAAGCTTTGATGCCAGATGGAAAGGCCTTACAAAGCGGTACCACACATTACTTTGGTCAAGGATTTGCTAAAGCCTTTGGAATTCAGTTCCAAGGTAGAGATGGCAAACTAGAAAACCCATATCAAACATCATGGGGTGTTAGTACACGTTTATTAGGCGCGATTATCATGGTGCATGGTGATGATAATGGTTTAGTCTTGCCTCCATATGTCGCACCTGTTCAAGCAGTGGTTATCCCAGTGGCACAACAAAAACCAGGCGTTATTCCTGCTGCACGTGAATTAGAGAAACTCTTAAGAGAAGCGGGAATTAGAGTGAAACTTGATGAGTCTGATAAGACACCAGGTTGGAAATTCTCTGAATATGAAATGAAAGGCGTCCCAATCCGTGTTGAAATTGGTCCAAGAGATATCGAAAACGGTGTTGTTACATTAGCCAAGAGAAACACAGGTGAAAAAATTTCTGTAAAGAAAGAAGACATGGTGGAAACAGTGAAGAACTTAATTCCACAAATTCATAAGGAAATGTATGAAAAAGCCTACAAGTATTTATTAGAACATGTCACTGAAGTTCACGACTTAAAAGAACTCGACAAAGCTTTAGAAAAAGGCGGCTACGCGAAGATGATGTGGTGTGGTGATGAAGCTTGTGAAAACAAGATTAAAGAACTCACAACCGCCACTGCAAGATGCTTGCCATTTAATCAAATGGCCTTTGGTGATACTTGCCCTGTCTGTGGCAAAAAAGCCAAAAAAGTTGTCCTCTTTGCAAAAGCATATTAAAAATTATTTAATTTTAATCGCTCATTATGTTAATATAGTGAGCGTTCACCTGGAGTAGTACCCAAGTTGGTGAAGGGGCTTCCCTGCTAAGGAAGTAGATCGGGTAACTGGTGCGAGAGTTCGAGTCTCTCCTACTCCGCCATTAGAAAAGTAAAGGTTTGATACAAAAGTATTGAACCTTTTTTCTTTGCATAATGGGAGTTAGTTCCTTTCTGCAAGCAAACAGTAGAGCCTTGTAGGAGTGCTTAATCGCACTTTTGCGGGGTTCTTTTTATAATAAATAACTGCATAACGATAGGTCTATCTGCAAAACGATAAATATTGATACGGGATTTTTTCGTTATATGGTAAGTGAATGTATTAAAAAAATGCGAAATTTGTGCTATAAAAAACTCATCAATAAATAAGAATTTGACGGAGAAACAAAAATAAAAAAATAGCAAAAGAAGTCGAAGCGATACTGATTGAGCGCTTTGGAAAAGACAACGTTATTGCATTAGCAACAACGGCCGATGGAACGCCATATGTGCGCAAAGTAAATGCCTTTTATTTCGATGGCGCATTTTATGTGCTTACTTATAGCTTATCAAACAAGATGAAACAGATTGCGGAAAATCCTGTGGTGGCAATCGCAGGTGATTGGTTCACTGCCCATGGAAAAGGTGTGAATCTGGGATATTTCGGCAAAGAAGAAAATAAAGAAATTGCCAATCTGATGCGTACCATGTTTGCTGAATGGATTGATAACGGACATAATAATTTTGATGATGTGAATACATGCATTTTGCGAATTGAACTAACACACGGATTATTGTTTTCTCACGGAACTCGTTATGATATTGATTTTTCTAAGTGATTGACCAATTCCAATTAACTGAGAGTTTTTATTTTATTGAATTTATTTTGAACTACTTGATTGTGTCCAACTTAGAACTTGGATATCATCACAACTTAATGTGAATTTATTTCCTTGTATTAACTCATTAAGTAAATGAGAAATTATAAATATTGGTAACTATTTAATAGTGAATGTACCATCACTAGAGATTGATGAAAAAGTGCAGTAACTGCATTTTTTCT
>JAEDDA010000038.1 GCA_016298185.1 Bacilli bacterium
CTATATTCTAGTTTATTATTTCTTATTCTTTTTTCTCTCTTCAATAAAGAGGTCATAGTTATTGTTATAGAAGAAACATGTCACTAAATCATGTGGTGCTTCTAAAGAGAAAAAGAACAATATATCTCCATATAACCTAAGTGTTTTACCAATCTTCTTACCCTGATGATAAGAAAGGAATTCAAACATATTTCTATCTTTCTCCAAGAAATGCGCGGATGTCTTTCCTTTTGTGTAGGATACTTTAGCCAAAGAAAGCATTTCTTTATCAGACATAACACCAATTCTTTCTTGGATTCTTAATTTACCATGGTAGGTAATACCAATATCTAGTGGTAGTTGTTTTTCTTTAACAATAGATAACACTTCTTGTAATAATTGATCTTTCTTAATCTTCTTAGTGTCAATAACTACAGGTGTACTCTTAACGATTTCTTCAAATTCTTCTTCCTCTTCGAAAGCGATATATTCGTTAGAGAAGTTTTCATATCTCTGCTTTGCAAAATTCTTCGTAGAGAATTCACTAGCGTTTTTAAATAAGATATCTTTAAGTTCATCTAACGCGAAGATTTCATTAAAACAAATAGTTTCTTTGATTAATAAGAAAGTATTACCACCTAAGTTTTCAAACACCAAATAGTGTTTAATGAAATGAGGCTTATAAGTAAATATAAAGAATGATATATCTTTGGTTTCTGAATCAATTAATAATGAGTCTCTTCTATCATTCTTATTTTTCTCCATTGAACGAAGAGTTAACGCTTCTTTAACATAAGCGGTATTACTAAGAATAATAATCTTCTTCTTTTCCACTAAGTCGACGAAGTCAGTGGTAAACATATTGTTATTAGTAAACGTTAATCTATAAACGCTAGATTCTTTACTATGGTGTTTCTTTTCATCATCGTTATATCTATGTTCAAAATAACTAATGTCATTTATTAATGATGAATCACCAAGTCCATCATAAAGTTTCTTACCTTTGCTCTTACAGTGCTTCTCATAATCATCCATTAAAGCATTAGAGTCTTTACTAATATATTTTTGATGGATAGTTAGTCTTCTCTCATTTTGAGGATCCACTTTAAATAGATAATATGTATTAGAAGCCGCGACTAATAAGAGGGCCTTTAATCTTAAGTCATCATCAAGATAAGAGGCTACGCATCTAGATGGTATAGATTTAACATCTACATCATTCTTTGAGAACTTAATTTTGTTATTAATAGGAAATAGATCTTTTCTATCGTTATCAGTTAATCCATCAATAACAAAACCACAGTCAGTTCTTTCAAATAAAGAAAGGAGTAGTGATTGATTAAAAAAACTATTTGGATCAACAATATACTTCTTAATCATATTGGGATTATTATATCAAAAATATTAATAAATATTTAATAGAGGAGTAATAAACTCCTTCTATATTGGCTTAATTGAAACGTTGTTCATTTCAAAAATAATGAAACATTTATAATGATACTTTAAAATATTAGTTAGCAAAAATGAGGAGATAATATGAATAAGAAAGGTTTATTTCTTTTTCCAAGCATAATAGCGGTTTGTCTTTCTGCGTGTGCAAGTAGAATCTACGAACCAAAAGATTATGTTTTGAAAATGCTTTATAGAGATGATTTTCGTATTCTTCAATTAACCGATACACATGTCGGTGATAAAGATAATATGAAACTTCATTACGATTTCATGGATTTAACCATTAATGATGCACATCCAGATTTAATCGTTATCACAGGTGATGTATTCACATTTGCAAGCAAAGGTACTGCGAAAGAATTCTTTAATTGGTTAGAAAGTCACAATATTCCATGGACATTAACATGGGGTAACCATGATGAACAATGCTTCTTCTCTATCGATTGGTTAACAGGTTATCTAAATGGCCTTAACGCAAAAAGAGAAAAAGATGGTAGTTCCTATTGTTATTTCAAAGATTTACAAGATGACAGAATCCAAGGTAATAGTAACTTCATTATTGACTTAATAAAACCGGATAACACCATCTTTGAACAATTAGTGATTATGGATAGCAACCGTTATAACTATAAAGGTTATTTCGGATATGACTATTTCCATCAAGATCAAATCGATTGGTATAACACTGCAGTTGATAGCGCAATCCCATCATTAATGTTCTATCATATCCCACTACCAGAAGTGAGAGATGCTTGGGCAGCCTCGAAAGAAGATCCTTCCTTAATCCTTAACCCAGTTGGTGAAGGTCAACAAAACGAAGAACCATGTAACCCAGAATACAATTCCGGATTCTATGAAGTTATTAAGAATAAAGGAAGCACACATGGTATGTACTTCGGTCATGACCATATTAATAACTACATCATTAACTATAAAGGTATTCACTTCGGTTATGGTATTAAAGCCACAGATAGAGTCTACGCTGATGGTTCTATGTTAGGTGGAAGAGTTATCAAAATCGCACCAGATCATAGTTTATCTTATGAAGATTTCTATCACACATATGCGGAGGTCAAATAGTATATGAATAAGAAATATGCATTAATTTGCCTCGCTATCTTAGTGGTCTTAGGTGCTTTATTCACCGCTCAAGCAAGCAACATGTTATTTGATGACATATTTAATAAAGGTGTTGCTTTTGAAAATATGACATTAGTTGTCACTTTACCAGCGGTAAGTGTGGCAACAATGTTTGTCTTAGGTGTCTTATGGTTAATTAGAACTTATAAACACCCAGATTGTAAGAAAAGAATCACAAAATTATATTTAATCATCGCCGCAGTATTTGGTCTTATCGGATTAGTGGGTTCCATCTTAGGAGGAGTATTAATCTATGGTACATTTACTGGCTCTCATCCATTCCCAGGATATTTAATCATCTTTATGATCGCCAATATCTTAATCCTAGGTGGATGTGGATATGGCTTATTCTATGTCTTTAAGAAAATGCCTGAAGATACAGGTAAAGTAAAAATTAACTTCTTATATGTCTTAAAAACAATCGGATGGGTTTTATTCATCGGTTTACTCTTTAACAGATTTGGTATGTTCTTAGGTATGCCAGCATATGTGTATGTCAGAAACTTACATCGTACGATTATTACTTATATCTATCTCTTATTACCATTATTCTTAGGTGTTGTTGAAGTCTTATATATCTTTGGTATCTTAAAGAGAAAATTATCATTTATCTTAGGCATCGTTGGTTTAGGACTTAACGTCTTATTCTTCGCTTATACAGTAATCCAAGGATTAAATGATACCGCTTATATCTCCTCAATCTCTCAAATTTACGCAATTGATAGAATGGCGTCCTTACCAATTGAAATCTTATTACACTTCTTATCATTAACTGGTGTTGCTGCCGCGATTATGGTCCAAAATAGACCATTTAAAGAAGTTAAAGAAGAACAAGCGGAATAATATCAAGATAGCTTAAAAGGTGAACCAGACGGCTCATCTTTTTTCTTTATATTTCACTAACTTATATTCAACTATTTCTTGGGTTTTCCGTATTCTCTATTCATTGCTTCTATGGTAACAACCCACTGCTTGCCATATTTACAAACATCTATTCCGTTCTTCAGTTTCCCATATGCGATTGCTTTTCGTAATGTGGATTCATTTAATCCCCATATCGTTGTGGCGTCATTCATTGACATTAGTCCATCGAATGGGGTTTTTATTTCTTTACCGTTATCCCATAATTCATCACAAGATAAATCAACATAGTCATTCCAAGAAATACCATATCCTCCTGGATCCACCATTACGCCATAGAATAATTCATTTTCTTTAAGTGTTTTAAAGATATCTTTCCAATCAAACAATGGTTTAACATCATAAATTTTTGTTACCCCAACACAAAATTGGACTAACAATTTATAGTTTTCTAATGGAAAAACATTTTTTACTTTGTGAAACATTTTGCTTTCTCTATTCATATTTAAATATTATCACTATACCGTGATATTTTCAATACGTTAGAAACACAATAAAAAAAGAACCTAATGAGGTTCATCAATGAGTATTTAAACATCTTATAAATTCTATTTTATGGATATAGGAGATATTTCTTTAATGCTACTTGCGTATATTGTTTTGGCTTCTCTGATATCAATATCATTTTGCAAATTCAAAAAGTACTTATCGCTAAGACCAAAATATCTTCCGAGTCTAATAGAAGTCTCTGCGGTAATCTTTCTTCTATCGTGAAGAATATCTTGAATACGTGAAGTAGGCACACCAATGGCTTTGGCCAAACCATATGCTGTTAAACCATAAGGAATCATGAATTCTTCTTTTAATATTTCACTTATTTTAGATGTACCAATAATTGTTTTCTTTTTCATACTTAAATTATACACGCACCACGTGTATATTCAATCATACTTTTGAATCATTAAAATAAACTGATTCAACCACAAAGAAAGCAAAAGAAGATAAAATATCTAAATATAAAGAAAACGAGCCTTGCGAGCTCGTTTGGTTTATTTAAATAAATATTATTTATCTTCTAACATCATCTTTAATACTGATACAAGGATATCAATTGATTTATTCGCGTATCCATCGTTATTGATAATAATATCTGCGTAGTATTGGCTTGGGGCAATTATTTCTTCATACATCGGTAAGACTGTAGAGAAGTATTGTTCAATAATACTTTCGTATGTTCTGCCTCTTTCTCTTTGGTCTCTTTCAATACGTCTTACAAGTCTTCTTTCTCTAGAAGCATTGATATAAACTTTTAAATCGCCCAAGGAGCGAATGTCTTTATTCACTAACGCCATAATACCTTCGATGATGATTAATTCTTTTGGTTCTACTATTTCAGTACGAGAACTTCTGCTATGAGTGGTGAAATCATATTTTGGTATTTCTATTGTTTTACCTTCTTTTAGTTCAGATAATTGTTTATTAATAAGTGGCCAATCAAATGATTTAGGATGGTCCCAGTTAATCTTACTTCTCTCTTCCATTGATAAATGGGAGAAGTCTTTATAATAGTCATCTAAAGATATATGAGCGATCTTTTCTTCTGGTATTTGTTCCAAAACTTTATTTAATACATATGTTTTACCAGAAGCGGATCCACCACCGATCAATATAATCTTACTCATAACACTAATGCCTCAATTAATTTTATTTTACATTAAAGTAAATGATATAGGTTTGCATTTTGCAAAAACTGATTTATTAGCATCGGGTTAACATTTTGTTTCGTTTGTATTGTGATTACCTTTAAAGAAACATTACTTGCCATATTCAGCCATTTGTGTTTTAATTTTGGTATGAAAACTCTACCAATCCTATTTTCTTACGAAGATGTTAAAGAGATGTACCCAAATAAGGAAGGGTTTCACTCGTTTTTAAAACGTTCTTTAAAAAATGGTTTAATCAAAAAAATCAAAAGAGGTTTATATGCCTTGGTAGATCGATCAACAGGTTGTATTTATGCAACTAAATTTCAAATCGCTAGTCGTTTGTTTCCGGATTCATATTTTTCTTATCATGAAGCAATAGAATACTATGGAATGGCAAGCCAATCATTCGTATCTGCCTTTACATATATATCTAAAAATAGGGTTCGTGAGTTAGAATTTGAAGAAATAATTTATTGCTCAAAAAAGAGCAATTGCGATTTAGAAATAATCGATCGTATGAATGAAGAAGGTGTGCGTGTAGTGTCTTTTGAGCGAGCAATAATTGATTCAATAGATTCTCCATCTCTTGCTGGTGGTCTTGAAGAAGTTGAAAATGCATTAGAATTTGGGCGGAAACTTGATATTGAAAAAGTGATTAAATTGCTCGAACACTACAACAAAACATGTTTATATCAAAAGGTCGGATATCTATTTGAAAAGTATTATGCGGACAAAATTCCTAATGATTTTTATAAAATTTGCTTATCCAAAATAGGAAATAAAGTAATCTATCTAGATCATAATTCCTCAAGAGCAAAACTAAATTCAAAGTGGAAATTAATGGTGAAAGAGAATATGGGGGTCTTGCCAGATGAAATATACTAAAGCATTTATCATTAAACTTGGTGAAGAAACCAACTTTATTAACAATAACTTAGAAAAGGTAATTAGACTTCTTGATGTTTTGGATTTTATTTTTAATAAAAGCTCTTTTTCTGATGATGTCGTCTTAAAAGGGGGCACGGCAATTAACTTATTACATACAAATTTAAAAAGACTATCGGTTGATATTGACCTTGATTACCATGGAACGTTAGATAGAGAAAAAACATTTTTAGACAAAGAAAAGATAGAGGAAGAACTAGATTCGTATATGAATAATGAGGGATATAATTTATCTCCCAAATCTAGAGGAAGCGTTGCTTTGTTTTCCAAAATGTATCAATACATAAATGCATCTGGAAATATTGATTATATAAAAATAGAAATAAATTTCATGAATCGTATTTCCATTTATCCAGTTGCAATAGAAACCGTAAATCAACTTGGTAAATCAATAAAGATTAAAACATTAT
>JAEDDA010000039.1 GCA_016298185.1 Bacilli bacterium
CTATTATTTTTGAATAAATTTCTTTAATCTTTCACAAGCATCTTTAACATTCGCTAATGAGGTTGCGATATTGACCCTCACATGTCCTTCCCCACCACTACCGAATTGAGATCCTGGAGATAAGAATAAACCAGTTTCTTTTCTTAAATCATTAACAAACTTCACACTATCGTTTGAATAATTAGATATATCAATCCACATAAGGTAAGTAGCTTTCATATCGGTGACTTTTAATTTTGGAAGTTCTTTGTTAATAAAATCCACAACATACTTTTTGTTGTTATAGATATATTCTCTCATTTGTTTATTCCACTCATCACCTTTAGTGAATGCTGCGATAGTAGCATAGCTTGCGATATAGTTTGGCTCTCCAATATCATCCATAGAAAAACCTTTCGCCATCTTTTCTCTTAATTCATCATTCGCACATATTGCGATAGAGGATTGAATGCCAGCGATATTAAATGCCTTTGTTGGCGCTACTAACATAATCGCATTCTTGCTAACACTAAAGATTGGGTTATAAACAAGTCCTGGTTCTATGATATCGCAATGGATTTCATCACTTATTAATAAGACATCATTTTTATCACATAATTCAGCGATTTGTTTAAGTTCATCTTTAGACCAAATTCTTCCAATTGGATTATGAGGATTACATAAGATCATTGCCTTAACATCTTTTCTTTCTAATTGAACTTCTAAGGAAGCAAAATCAATTTGATAGTTATCTTTATCAATTAGTTTGTTTTCAACGACCTTGAGCCCATTATTCTCAATACAATGATAAAAGACATGATAGACAGGTGATTGCAATAATACAGAACTACCTTGGGGCAGTAAATGTTTGAGGATAGAATCAATTGAGGCTACGACACCAGTGGCAAAAACCATCCACTTTGTATCTAAATCAACATTGTGTTGTCTTTTACCCCAAGCTTTATAACTTTCAAAATATTCTTTTGGACATTCAGCGTATCCATAAGCATCTATTTCTAATCTTTTGATTATTGCTTCTTTGATTTCAGGGAGGACATGGAAATCCATATCCGCGACCCACATTGGGAGTTCATTATCTTTTACATCCCATTTACAAGAACCGGAATTATGACGGTCTACAAGTTCATCAAAATTATATTTAGTCATGCCTAGTTACCACGATTCTTGTTTTAGATGGATCGACATATTTATCATCCATAATGATTTCTTTTACGGAATCCGCACGGATAAATCCGGAATAAGGATTCTTGATAGAATCAATTGAGGATGTCACTTGTGCGTCGATATTAGAACAATATTCAAAACACAAATCAGTGTTGATTAATTGGCAGTTAATAAGTTTCAAACCGTTGATGTAGCAGAAACCTTGATGGGATTCTATGGCGCAGTTAATAAGTGTGAGGTTTTTAGAATTCCATCCAATAAATTCACCAATAATTCGGCAGTTAATAAGTGTGACATTTTCTGAGTTCCAGAAAGAGTCTTTGCTTCTTAATGTGGAGTTTCTCACCACGACATTCTTTGCGCTGTCAAAGCAGTAGTTGCCATCAAGAGTTAAATTATTGATATCCACTCTTTCGCTATGGAAGCCAAGATAATCACCTTTAATCGTGGTGTTAGATAATCTAATATCTCTGCAATTCCAAAGTGTTTCTGTACCATTTGGTATTTGGCAATGATCTAAGAATACTTTTTCTGCGTATCTAAATGTCTTTGGTGCCTCAATAACACAGTTAGTCATTGTGAGATTCTTTGTGTACCAAATACCACTTCTCGCAGTTTCTAAGAATTTAGTGTTATCAACTTGAACATTGCTACAGTACCAAAGAGGATATTTCCATCTAAATTCACATCTTCTAAGAGTGAGATTCTCGCTTTCTTTTAAAGGGGATTCACCATCTTCAAAAACACAACGAAAGATATTCGCCCCATTAGTGGCGAACAATGCTCTTTCCCCTATATAAGTAGCATTTTTAAATTCATTCATTATTTATTACCATTCATTAAGTCTTGGATAAAAGGAACTTCCACTGCGGCATCGAGTCTTGGAAATAATTGTTCACCTTTATTAACAGTGAGATTTTCAATACAACCAAAGTTATAAACATTTTCGTATTTTAATAAGTCACCACTGATACCTAATTGGGCGAATAATTTATCACTTGCTCTAGTAAGGACTGGTTTTAATAACATACCAGCAATATAGATAGAGTTAGCTAAGTGATTCATAACACTCGCTAATTCATCTTGTTTAGATTCATCTTTAGCTAAAGCCCAAGGTGTTGTTTCATCGATATATTTATTCGCACGATTAACTAATTCGTTAACCATAGAGATAGCTTCGGTAATCTTAAGGTCATCCATTAAGAATTCATATTGTTTGACCGTCTCTGTTGCGACGCTTTCTAAATTACCATCAAACGCGGTAACGCATCCCTTATATGCAGGAATAACACCACCGAAGTATTTGTTAATCATAGAAACTGTTCTATTTAATAAGTTACCTAAAGAGTTCGCTAAATCACTATTCACTCTTTCCACAAATTGTTCTGGAGAGAAACTACCATCTTGTCCAAAGACGATTTCTCTAGCGAGATAATATCTCACTGCGTCTAAGCCAAAGTGTTCCACAAGTGGATATGGATCAACGACATTACCTTTAGATTTGCTCATCTTGCTATCTTTCATCATTAATAAACCATGAACGAATTCACGATCTGGTTTTCTAAGTCCTAAAGATTCAAGAAACATTGGCCAATAAATCGCATGGAAACGTGTGATATCCGCGCCTAAAATGTGAATGGTTTCACATTCTGGGTCTTGCCAGAACTTATTAAATAATTCTGGGTGTTCACTATCGTAACCTAATGCGGTGATGTAGTTAGTTAAAGCATCTAACCAAACGTAGATAACGTGTTTTTCATTTTCTCTAATTGGAATACCCCAAGAGAAAGATGTTCTAGAAACACATAAATCATCTAATCCTGGTTTGATAAATGTATTAATCATTTCGTTCTTACGAGATTCTGGAGTTAAGAACTTTGGATTTTCTTCGTAGAACTTTAATAATGAGTCGACATATTTTTGTGTTTTAAAGAAGTATGCTTCTTCTTCTGCGACTTGTACTGGTCTACCACAGTCAGGACAAACGTGATCAGGACCGACTTGTGTATCTGTCCAGAATGATTCACATGGTGTGCAGTACCAACCTTTGTATTTACCTAAATAGATATCGCCTTTAGCAAGCATCTTGGAAAAGATATCTTGCACCACTTTAACGTGTCTATCTTGTGTAGTTCTAATAAAGTCATCATTAGAGATATCTAATAATTTCCATAACTTGTGGAAACCTTCGACGATTTCATCGACAAATTGTTGTGGTGATTTACCCGCTGCGGCGGCATTCTTTTCAATCTTTTGTCCGTGTTCGTCTGCACCTGTAAGGAAATAACACTCAAAACCTCTTAAGCGTTTATAACGCGCAAAAATGTCGGTGAGTGTTGTACAGTATGCGTGACCTATGTGTAATTTCGCACTCGGATAATAAATCGGAGTGGTTATATAAAATCTTTTCTTATCCATGGCAAATGAGCCTCCTCTGTAAGCAATGATATTATAAAAGAAAACCGCTTAAAGCGGTAATCTTATAAAATATTTTTCACTTTTTTAAAATATTATCGAGGAGAATATCCATTTTTCATACCTTTTTATGCAAACATAAAGACAGAAACATAAAAAATACTATAATTTTTTAGTGTTCTTTGTGCTGGAGGACAAAACTATGAAATATGATGTCATAATTGTTGGTGCTGGTCCAAGCGGCTATATGTGTGCTTACGAGCTCGCAGAAAAGCAACCAGAATTAAAGATTCTTCTTCTTGATAGAGGAAGAAATATTTACGAAAGAAAATGTCCAGTTTTAGAACACAAAATTGCGAAGTGCCCAATGAACCAAAATGGTGTTCAAGGCTGCCAACCAGCTTGTTCCATTACAAGTGGTTTCGGTGGAGCGGGTGCTTATTCCGATGGTAAATTCAACATCACCACTGAATTCGGTGGATGGTTAACAGATTATATATCTCCAGAAGAGTTAATTGATATTATCCACTATGTGGATGATATTAATCTTTCTTTTGGTGCAACTAAAGTCTTAACCAATCCTGATACGGAAAAAGTAAAAGAGATTGAAAGACGCGCGATGTCTGTAGGCGTGAAATTATTAAGAAGCCAAGTGAGACATTTAGGTACTGAAGAAAACATTAAGATTCTTTCTCGTTTATATGATTACTTATCTAAGAAGATTGAAATGAGATTTGCTACAAGAGTGAAAGATATCATTATCAAAGATAACACTGTCAAAGGCGTGAAATTAGATAACGATGAAGTCATCGAAGGTAAATATGTTGTCTTATGCGTGGGTAGAGAAGGTAGTAAATGGTTGAATGAATTATTCGATCGTTACCAAATCCCACTATCACAAACGCAAGTCGATATCGGTGTTCGTGTGGAATGTCCAAATATTGTCATGGAAGAAATTAATAAAAACTTATACGAAGGTAAGTTCTTATATAAAACAAGCGTCGGTAGTTCAGTGAGAACTTTCTGTGCTAACCCAGGTGGACACGTAGTTATGGAAAACTATGAGGGCGTCATAAATGTGAATGGCCACTCCTACAATGATTCCAAACTATCAAGTAATAACACAAACTTCGCATTACTTGTTTCCCACCACTTCGAAGAACCATTCAAAAAGCCAAATGAATATGCCTTAAAGGTTTCTTCTCTTGCTAACCAATTAGCGTGCGGTTCTGTTATCGTACAGAAATACGGCGATATCAAACTTGGTAGAAGAAGTACAAAGAAGAGAATCGAAGAAGGCTTTGTAAGGCCCACGCTTAAAGAAGCGGTTCCTGGTGACTTAGCACTAGCACTTCCATATAAAACAATGAGATCAATTATTGAAATGATTGAGGTGTTAGATAAGATCACTCCGGGTATCGCAACAGAACATACATTACTCTATGGTGTTGAGGCAAAATATTATTCCGCACATCCTGATATGACTAATGAATTAGAAGTTAAAGGTATTTCTAATTTATATGTCGCAGGTGATGGAGCGGGTTTAACAAGAGGTTTAGCACAAGCATCGGCTTGTGGCGTGTATATTGCTAGAAATATTATCAAAAGAGGAGAGTAGAAAATATTAATTAGTATGGCAAAGTATTACGGAACTGTGAGTAGAGGTATTAAATTACCGATCATCAAACAAGGTGACGATTTAGCGAACATTGTGGTTGGAAACGTGTTAGCAGCCGCTAATGAAGCACCATTCGAATTACACGATCGAGATGTAATTGCAATCACAGAAAGCGTTGTGGCGAGATGCCAAGGCAATTATGCTTCTGTGGATGATATCGCAACAGATATCAAAAACAAGTTCCCAACCGGCGAGATGGGTGTCATATTCCCAATCTTATCAAGAAACAGATTTGCAATTTTATTAAAGGGATTCGCAAGAGGATGCAAGAAGATATTCTTAATGCTCTCATATCCAAGCGATGAAGTCGGCAATGCCTTATTAACTTATGATGAACTAGATGAAAAGGGTGTTAATCCTTATAGCGATGTTCTCTCATTAACAAAATACAGGGAATTATTTGGACATAAAGTCCATGAATTCACCGGTGTTGATTATATCGATTACTATGTTGATTTAATAAAAAGTGAAGGTTGTGATGTAGAAGTTATCTTCGCTAACCAACCAAAAGCTATTTTAGAGTACACAAATAACGTTTTAGCGTGCGATATCCACACGCGTAATAGAACGAAGCGTATTTTAAAAGAAAAAGGCGCAGAACGCGTATTTGGATTGGATGACATTTTAAATAAACCAATAAATGGAAGTGGCTATAACGAAAAATATGGATTATTAGGTAGTAATAAATCCACAGAAGAAATCGTTAAGTTATTCCCGAATAAAGGACAAGAATTAGTGTTAGAAATTCAATCCTTGATCAAAGAGAAAACTAGTAAGAATGTTGAAGTCATGATTTATGGCGATGGAGCGTTCAAAGATCCCCAAGGAAAGATCTGGGAACTCGCTGATCCAGTGGTATCACCATTCTTCACTGAAGGTCTTAGAGGCACACCTAATGAATTAAAACTCAAATTCCTCGCGGATAATGAGTTCAAAGATTTAAAGGGTGATGAATTAAAGGCCGCGATTAAAGCCAAGATTAAAGAAAAAGAAGGCAGCCTTGTCGGTAAGATGGCAGGTGAAGGAACCACTCCTAGACAATTAACTGATTTAATTGGTTCCTTATGTGACTTAACTTCTGGTTCTGGAGATAAAGGAACACCAGTAGTCTTGGTCCAAGGTTACTTCACAAACTATTCTCAAGAATAAAAAAATAGCGCATCTAAA
>JAEDDA010000040.1 GCA_016298185.1 Bacilli bacterium
TATGATTTATTAAATCAGTGACTATTATCATGTTTTGTCAAAATATTGAAAAAAACGCTTCAAATCAGCGTTATTTTTATCACTTTTTCACCACTAAGGTGTCTTCGTTTGTAAGTGTATAGACTTTGTATTTATTTTCTTGAAGTAGTTTTTTATATACTTCTCTTCTTTTCTCTATATTAAACTCCAGTTCATCAAAATGAACTAAGAATACGGCATCCACTAAACCAAGTCCGGAAAAGTCAGTTATATTTACATAGTTATCATCAAATGGTAATAAGTGTTCAATATTTTGACTCACGATATGCGCACCACAAGATCCACCGATATAAGTTACACCACTTTTGATGTATCTAACGAGTTCCTTATCAAAGCCTGAATCTCTTAACTTTTGAAGTGTGGCAAAAGTATTGCCTCCACCGACATAAATTAAGTCGATATTTAGGTTTTTAAAATTTTCTGGTTTCTTGTGATCGAAAACATAAATGTTTTCTTTAGTGAATCCTAGTTTCTTTAATCTATTGTAATACTTATTAGAATAGATCCTTTGGTCATCCGCTTTTTCATTAGGGATAAACAAAAGTTTAGATTCCTCTAATGGTTTATCAATATTATCAATAATAGCTTGTCTAGATTTTTCATTATGAAAATCTAAAGAAGAGAGTATTAGTTTCATACCTACTGTTTATTGTAACAAAAAATCCCCGATATAACATCGAGGATTATCTTGCTAAGAATGGGGCGGATGATCAGACTTGAACTGACGAATGCCTGGTTCACAGCCAGGTGTGTTAACCCCTTCACCACATCCGCCATCTTTTAATAGCGTTATCTATATTAAAGGAAAGGCATGCGTTTGTAAAGAAAAAAGACAAAATAAAAAACCTCCGTTTTAAGGGAGGTTATATTTATATAAATATTAAGCAACCAAGAATGCTAAGTAAGCGCGATAGGCTTCATAGACATCGGCTTTACTAACAATTTCCATAGGTGCATGCATGTTAAGCACTGGGATACCAGCGTCGATAACATTCATGTTGTAGTTGCCTAAGATGTAAGCGATTGTTCCACCGCCACCTTGGTCAACTTTGCCAAGTTCGGCATTTTGCCAGTTCACATTTGCTTCATCAACGACTTTTCTAACGAATGCATAGTATTCTGGATTAGAATCGTTAGAACCACTCTTACCACGGCTACCTGTATATTTGTTAAAGACGATACCTTCACCAAAATAGGCTGCGTTCTTTGGATCATTAACTTGTGGATATAATGGGTCAAATCCTGCGGAAACATCAGAAGATAGCATTTTGCTATTTTCCATCGCTTTTCTCGCATCAAACATTGGGTGTTTGCTACCCATTAATAACGCTAATTCAGCAATTGTGTTTTCAAAGAATAAGGATTGAGCGCCAGTTGCGCCAACACTACCGATTTCTTCTTTATCAACTAAGATGACACAAGATGAGTATTCAACTTTAGAAGCATCGACATCTAAGATTGCTTTTAAAGATGTATAAGCACAAACTCTATCATCGTGACCATAACCAGCAACCATACTTCTATCTAAACCATAGTCTCTTGCTGGTCCGGCTGGAACGATTTCGATTTCTGCAGAAATTAAGTCTTCTTCTTCAATGCCGTATTTCTTCTTTAAGAGTTTTAAAACATTGGCTTTGACTGGTTCTTTGGCTTTGCCATCTACTGGCATACTACCTAAGGTAATATCTAAGTTTTCACCAGTAATTGCTTTAGCAAGTGGTAACGCCATTTGGTCTGCGGATAAGTGAATTAATAAGTCAGTAATACCAACGATTGGATCTTTTGGATCTTCACCGATGTTAACATCAACGACAGAACCATCTTTTTTACAAACAACACCATGTAAGGCGAGTGGAATGGTTGTCCATTGGTATTTCTTTACTCCACCATAATAATGGGTGTCGCCGAGGGCAAAACCATTCTTTTCATATAATGGGTGTTCCTTTAAGTCTAATCTTGGTGAGTCGATGTGAGCGCCTAAGATTCTTAAGCCTTCTTCTAATGGCTTTTTGCCAATGATGAAAGCGCAAACGTTTTTGTTTTTATTAACAAAATAAATTTTGTCTCCCACTTTGAGGGATTTAACTTCTTTAGCGAATTTAAAGCCAGCAGCTTCAAGTTGTTTAACTGCTTCTTTTGTCGCTAAACGTTCTGTTTTACTAATGGATAAGAATTCTTTATATCCATCAGCGAACTTCATGACGTTTTTAAGTTCTTTTTGGTCATATTTCAACCAAGCATTTTCACGATACATAATTTTCCTCCTATAAACTTATATATAATATAAAATTGCTATCTTTTTACAAATCTCGCTAATCCTTCTGCGGAAGTTTCACGATAACCGCTTTGTAAGTCTTTTCCGGTTTGATACATGGTCTTTAAGATATCGTCATAACTAACCTTGTTTGTATCTGCAGATATTAACTTCGCAAGTGTTGCGGCGTTAACTGCTTTTAAAGCAAACATTGCACATCTTTCAATACATGGAATTTGCACATAACCACATACTGGGTCACATGTAAGTCCTAATGAGTGTTCAAGAGCGATTTCCGCACTTTGTGCGACATCGTTATTAGAGAAATCTTGTGCCACACCCACCATCGCAGCGCTCATCGAGCAAGCGACACCGATTTCCGCTTGGCAGCCACATTCCGCACCAGAGACTGAAGCATTTGTTTTTGCGATGATGCCAAATAAGCCAGCCACTAATAGACCATTAATAATCTTTTCATGTGGCATTTGTTTCATTTCACAATATGTGATTGCACCAGGAATGACACCTGCAGATCCGCATGTTGGAGCGATAACCACCACTCCACCAGCGGCATTTTCTTCCGCTACAGCGAATGATGAAATAGCCATATTCATATGAATGTTCTTTTGTCCGTCTTTAATTCCTAAAGCGGCTAAATACATATCATGGGCTTTTCTTTTTACATGAAGAGAACCTGGTAATTCACCTGTGGCTTCAATACCTCTTTGACGGCATTCTTCAATGGCTTTATAAACATTTTCGATATAATCTCTAATATCAGGACCTTCGAATCTTTCGACATATTCGGTTAAAGTGATCTTTTCCTTTTCGCAGTACTTTAAGATGTCTTTTAAGTGTTTATGTGGATAGACAGATTCTCCTAAGGCAAATGGGCTATCCTTAGTAAGAATTGTCCCACCACCTACGGAAATGACATTTTCACGATATGTATGTTTATCTTCTGTTTCGATGACAAATCTCATCGTATTAGGATGTTTGGTTCTTGTGATTTTGTCAAACTGAATGATGTGAGGAACCTCTTTAAGTTCGAGGTTGATAATATAGTCAGTTAAGTGTCCTTTGCCAGTTAAGGCTAAAGAACCATAAAGGGTTACTTTAATAAAATGAGCGTTCGGATATTTTTTTAAAATATATTCACATGCAAAAGCGGGACCCATCGTATGTGATGAGCTCGGGCCATGACCGATAACAAATATTTCTTTTATTGAACGCATAGTTTTCCCCTTTGTTTAAATTATACTACAAAGTTATAAATAGTTAATTAAAATGCTTTATAAGCAATTTATCCCAGTAATTTAATAACAGTGTCGAGCACTTCTTTCTCATTTTTATTAGTGGTATCGATAATATGAGGAATGAAGACTGTATCTTGATTTCTAAGCATCTCCATATATTCTTTAAAACGATCAAAACTCTCTTCGAGATGTAAAGACGTATGGGCTTTATGTCTTGTCGGTAATCTATCTATGAATCTCTTATAGAGAACCTGTAAGTCTCCTCTTAAAACAATTAAGAAAACATCATAGTTAAATTGTTGTGTAAGCATTTCTAATTGCCTTAATTCATTCTCTCTAAAATTCGCCTCTAAAATAATGTTTTGTTGTTGTGAGGCAAACGATAAGAAAGCGTTAATCATGAAGTCCACCGCCATGACGGATAATTTGCGGTTATCTTCACGAGTGATAAAACCATACAAATCACAATACTGTTCTTTGATGACGTCTTTTTTAAAGACAGGCACTCGTAAATAGGTGCCTAAAGCATCAGCTAAAGTGGATTTGCCACTTGCTAAATCACCAGTGATGATAATTAATCTATTTTTCATATTGACCTAAAAATTTCTTATATTTTCTCTCACATAATTCCGCGAGTTCTCCTGCGGACATATTCTCGTATTCTTCAGGCATAATCTTATCGAATACTTCGACATTAATTTTGATAAATTTCTTCCTCTTTTTCTTCATAGCTTCTTGCATATTTGTGAACGCCACTAAAGTGATTGGGCATTTACATCTTAACGCAATATTAAATCCACCATGTTTGAATGGTCTAATTTCACCAGTGAAGTTTCTTGTTCCTTCTGGGGCGATAACAACGGATGTTTGTTTCTCGCTAATATATTTAACAGCGGAATCCACCATCAACATGTTTTCTTCCTTAACATCGGAGGCGTATAAAGTGCCGATTGAAGAAGATAAAGAACCAATTCCAGGTATGTTAAGCAATGCTTTTTTGCCAACTAAGGCGTAACGACCACGGATAAGTTTATATAAAACCCAAGCATCATAGTCAGAGACATGATTGAACAAAATTAATCCTGGTTCTTTAGCAATATCCTTAAATCCTTTGTGTTTTATAAATAATCCTTGGAGCAAAACCATAAATGAAGATAAAGAGCGGACATGACTTAAATTGTAGGCGCTTACTTTACCGACAAATTGTTTGCCTTTGTACTTATGAATATGGATCAATAAATAGACCCAATAAATATTAATGTAAATGACAAAATATGTAATACATATTGGTATCAAGATAAATGAATACCAAGGTGAAATCTTATCAAAAGAGAACCACCAATAAGATGGAATGGTTAAGATGATGGATATAATTGCACCAATAAGTAAATACATACAAGCATATTAGCACATATACGAGCATAAAAAAAGAACGGGAACTACCCGTTCATTTTTCTTGATGCTATCTATGAATGCCATGGAAGCAAACACCAATACAGTCAGGTCCGCAGTGTCCACCGATGGTTGGATTAACTTCAACAACAACAATATTTAATTTGTTATCAAATTGTTTTTGAAGCATCGCTTTCATCTCTTCCACAAGTGGCAAGGCATCTGTGTGACCAATGATAACTCTATGGTCTTCGATCTTATCTTGTAGTTTTACTACATAGTCTAGAATCTTCTTTAAAGCTAATTGTCGGCCTCTGCCTTTATCGATGGAAACCATCTTACCTTCACTACTAACATGGATGATTGGTTTAATACCCACTAAACCACCCATGAAAGCTTTAAATCCACTAACACGTCCGCTTTTTGCGAAGAATTTTAAGTTATCTGCGTAAAAATAGATTGGGAATTTTTCCACTTCTTCTTCTGCCCATCTTTGGATTTCTTCAATGGACTTTCCTGCTTTATACATTTCGCACACTTCAATAGTAATAGCGAATGATCCTGCGGTAATAGATTTAGTGTCAACTGTAAAGACTTGTCTTTCTGGATATTTTTCTTTTAATTCTTCTAAGGCTAATCTCATGGAATTAAATGTTCCAGACATCGCACTTGAGAAGTGACAATAAAGGATATCGTTGCCTTTAGCAAATTCTGGTTCGAAATAATCGATATATGCTTGAGGTGGTAAGGCGGCGGTTGTTGGTAAAACACCTTTTCTTAATATGTCATAGAATTCCTTACCGTTGAATTTATCAAAATCGACATATGGTCTAATTTCTTTATTGTTAATTGTGTATGGCATGATAATAAGTTTTGCGCCATATTGCTCACAAAGCTCTGGAGTCATGTCGCTATCAGTATCGACAAATAATGTGTACATAATTATCGTCTCCTATAAAATTTCTTACTTTCATTTAATAATATAAATGATTATTGCGCAATCTCTTAATCGTTACATATGTAAATATGTGTCACTTTATATAAATATAAAAGAACGATGTTTCCACCGTTCTATTTATTTT
>JAEDDA010000041.1 GCA_016298185.1 Bacilli bacterium
TGTGTCACTTTATATAAATATAAAAGAACGATGTTTCCACCGTTCTATTTATTTTATTCTTGAACCGTTTCAGGTTCACTTTCTTCTTTTTTCTCTTCTGGAAGCAACTTACGAACCACAATTTCATTAGCTATATAGAAGAAGATAACCGTTAATAGGGAGCCCATACAAGTATCGGTTAAGTAATGTGCGCCAACTAGCATTCTTGAGAACATCACTACTAATCCCCAACCAAATGCTACATAGAAGAATAAGACTTGGTATTTGGCCCAATTCTTATTAAGCATTGGGATAATTGTCGCTAAGATTAAACCACACATAACTGCGCATGAGTGACCACTTGGGAAGGATTTGAATTCTTCTTTAGTCAATACACCAGCATTTGCCGCAATGTAATCTTTATATTCTTTACATGCTTGCCACCAGTTATGGAATGGTGCGTATCCTTCGTATACCGCAATGCGGTATCTTGGACGATGCATAATGGATTTTAATAATGTTGTTCCTGGAACTAACGCCACAAAAATGGCCGCGGAAAGGACTAAGATGATAATCCACATCTTTGGATTCTCATTTTTCTTACCAAGCCAATAACCGAAGTACACACATGGTGCCATAACAACACCCATAATGATGCATCCGAGCCATGGATGGAATTTCTCATTATAAAAACCATTAATAGAGAAGACGTCTTTTCCTAAGAAATAAGTACTTAATCCATACATCACTACTGCAAGAAACATAAAGACCACTTGCCAAGCAATATGGAACTTTTTATTTTTGAGAGTTAAAGCGATTAATGCACCGCCAAAAACAGATAATGTGGCATAGCCAGGAATCATACCAAATGATGATGCCACTAAGCCAAAACCATTGTAACGATCAAAAATTGCTGTGTTAATTTGCAAGTCAAAAAATGAACCGAGGAGTAAGCCAATTAACAAAATTCCTCCAACGATTAAAAAGTGCCATCTTTGTTTCATAAAAAAACCTCCAAAACCATTATAAGTGATTCCGGTGATTTATTAAATTATCGATTTATATACTGTGGGTATTTTTCAATCATGAAGTCTAGATCTTTGTCACCACGACCAGATAGATTTACTAAGATACTTCCTGATTTCATAGTTCTAGAGCATCTAATGGCATAGGCTAAAGCGTGTGCGGATTCAATTGCTGGAATAATACCTTCTAGTCTAGATAACATGAAGAATGCTTCTGCAGCTTCGTCATCGCTAACAGATTCATATTGCACTCTACCAACTTCATGTAAGAAAGCGTGTTCTGGTCCAACACCTGGATAATCTAAACCCGAGGCAATGGAATACGCTGTTGCAGGTGAACCATCTTCATTTTGTAAGACTAAGGAATTAAATCCGTGTAATACTGTTTCTTTACCATAGGTAATTGTCGCTGCATTATTACCAATTTCTTTGCCTTTACCCATTGGTTCAATACCGACGATATTAACTGGTTCTTCAAGGAATGCTTCAAACATACCAATCGCGTTAGAGCCACCGCCAACACAAGCACAAACGATATCTGGTAATTCACCAGTCATTTCTAAATATTGTTGTTTAGCTTCTCTGCCAATAATCTCTTGGAAATCCCTAACGATTAATGGATATGGATGAGGACCAACTGCGGATCCTAAACAATAGAATGCTGTCTTATATTCTTTTGCATAGTTTTCAAATGCAGCATCCACTGCTTCCTTTAATGTTCGACTACCAAATTTAACCGGAATAACTCTTGCACCTAACACTTTCATACGAGCAACATTCGCAGCTTGTTTTTCCATGTCGACTTCGCCCATATAAATATCGCATTCAAGCCCGAAGTAGGCTGCGGCCATCGCCACTGCGCAGCCATGACTTCCCGCTCCTGTTTCACCAATGAGTTTCTTCTTACCTAAATATTTAGCAAGCAATGCTTGTCCCATCGCATTATTTATTTTATGCGCACCACCATGGTTTAAATCTTCTCTTTTTAAATAGATTTGGACCTTGCCATAGTAATTACTTAAGTTTTGACAGTGATATATAGGTGTTGGTCTACCTTGATAGTTCTTTCTAATTTCTCTAAGTTCAGCGATAAACTTTGCGCTTTTCGCAATGGTTAAATAACCGGCATAGATTTCATCAAAAGCTTTTTGTAAGTTTTTAGGAAGGAATGATCCACCGAACCTTCCAAAGTAACCATCTGAAGAAGGATACATCTTTCTATAATTTTTGAAATCAATATCTACTTTCTTTAATGGTGAATCTTCAAATAATCTTTGACCCTTCACTCTTCTATCTAAAGGTTTAACTGCTGTATCAGGAATGAGGTAACGATGATTTTTATAAACTGCACCTTCAATTCTATTTTCACTTAATAGGACTCTCACTCTTCTTTCGTTGAGATTCCACTTTTTTGCCACTTCGGCGACACTTAAATACTTCATACCTTTTATCTCCTATCGGTATAAAGTTTATTCCGTTTATGTTTATATAGCAATATTAATTATTTAATATCGAATTTTTCTAACACTTTGATGCCATGTTTTTTAGCGAAAGCATAACCCTTATCAAGTTCCGCTTGGTTAATATCATTTGGGTCATGAGTGTCTAACGCTAAGATAACATCAACCTTGTAATCTTTAACTAGATCAAAGAAAAAATCGTTAGAATAAGAGTAATTTTGGCCATTATAGCCTCTTTTTCTCATTCCGCATAAATTGATTTCAATAGGTATATTTAACTCTTCGCAAGTCTTTAAGATACGACGAGATTCCTCTTCTAAATTCTTAGAGAATCCCGCTTGTGAATGCATAAATAAATCTGGATGAGCAAGGTATTTAAATAATCCTGTTTTCAATCCTTTAATCACATCATCGGTATATTTCTTTACATCTTCTATTGGTGAATCTTTATGGAAATACCAATGAAACTTATTTTCTTTTAAATAACAGTGTTGTCCCATGATGAGATAATCGATTTTGTTTTTTAATAACCACTTATAGTAGTCCACCATTTGAGGATAGTATTCCGCTTCAAAGCCCACAAAGATTTCGATTTGATCTTTGTATTTCTCTTTAAGCGCTCTTATAGAGCGAAGATAATCTTCCAACTCTGAAAACGAACCTCTAATTCCAGGTTGATCAAAACCACTAGGTAGCATAACATGGTCAGAAAAACCAAGTTTTTTGATGCCTAACTTAATTGCATTAATTACATATTGTTCATCTTCGCCAACAGCGTGTCCGCATCTATATGTATGAGTGTGGTAGTTAAAATCTAATTTGTTCATATTATTTGATTAAGTCATTAATTACTTCAGAAGCAATGAGCAAACCACACGCCGATGGAACAAAAGCGTTGCTACCAGGAATTGGTTTATTATTCTCATTAAAGAGTTGTTCCTTTAATTCCACAGGTTGTTCTTTAGAATAAACAACTTTAAGTTTTTTAATTCCCATTTGTCTTAATTCGTAACGAATCTTTTTCGCTAATGGGCAAGTATCGGTTTTATTAATATCAGTCACAATAAAACCCATTGGGTTTAATTTATTACCTGCACCCATCGAGGATATCATTGGTATATTTAATTCATTAGCTTTTGCGATAATCGCAAGTTTTGCTTTAACGGTGTCAATCGCATCGACGATATAGTCAAATTGACTAAAGTCAATCTCATCGATGTTTTCTGGTAAGACAAACATCTTTTCCACTTTTACGACTGCTTTATCGTTAATAGAAAGAATTCTTTCTTTCATCGCATCCACTTTGTATTTACCGAGTGTTTCTTTCGTGGCGATAATTTGTCTATTGAAGTTAGACAAGGCTACAGTGTCATTATCAATTAAAGTGAAGTGACCAACACCAGTTCTTGCTAGTGCTTCCACTACATAACCACCAACGCCACCAACGCCAAAAATAGCGGCATGGCATTTATTTAATTTGTCCATCGCTTCTTTGCCGTATATTAATTCACTACGAGAAAATAATTCTTCCATATTAACTTAAGGAATAGTCTCTATCAAGTTGGATATAGAAAGTCATATCAGGATATGCTTCTTCTAAAATATTTCTAATCTCATCAATTCTTTTTTCCGGTTCTTTTTCATTGAAGGAAAAGACTAGATCAAAGTTGCAGAATTTTTGCACTTCATCCACGAAGAAACCATGCATTTGAAGTATATTTTCATTGTTTTTCATGAATTCTTGGATTTTATAACGAATTTCCTTGCTTAGTTTTCCATCCACATTGTCGGCATAAATGCCAACAGTCATGAACATGTTATATTTACTGGCCATTAAAGCGGCAATATTTCTTTCAATAATTTGAATTTCTTTCGCGGAAAGTCCGACATCAACACCGATGTGAACGGAGCCAACATATTTGTTTGGTCCATAGCTATGGATAATTAAATCATAAGCGCCTTTAACGCCAGAAACCGAGGAAATATCCGCTAAGATGGATTTTGTTTCTTCTGAGTCATGTCTTTCACCAATTATTGAGGAGAAAGATGATCTTAATACATCGATACCGGATTTAATAATGAATAAACCAATCGCGATACCTAAATATCCTTCAACATACCAACCAAGCGTATAAGCAAATATCGCGCCTACTAATGTGGCTGTGGATAAGATTGCGTCAAATAAAGCATCGGTTCCGGAAGCCTTAAGCGCTTCAGAATGAACTCTTTTACTTTGAATCTTATAGAAGATGGCGACACCCACTTTAACTAAGATAGCAACACCAATGATAATTAAAGAAGGAATAGTGAATTCAGGAAGTGTTTTATCGCCACTACTAAAGTAAGTAACTATGGATGTAATTGATTCGTAGATAGCTAAACCACCAGCGAATAAGATAAGCGCAGCAATAATTGTGCTTGTAATATATTCCACACGACCATGTCCAAATGGGTGTTTTCTATCTGGTTTCTTATTAGATAACTTAGTGCCGATAATTGTAATGATGCTACTTAAAGCATCAGTTAAGTTGTTCAAGGCATCCATAACGATAGAAATGGATCCGGCGATAAAACCAATTGTGGCTTTAAAACCCACAAGTAAGATATTGGCTATAATGCCAATAACACTAGTTCTGATAATAGTTTTCTCACGATTCATAGGTTTAATTTCCATAAATAAGTATTTTTATTTTATAACAAAAATGAAAATAGTATAATAATTCCGTTAAATGGAGGAAACATTATGCACAAATTAGTGCTCATCAGACACGGTGAATCCGAATGGAATAAACTCAACCTCTTCACAGGTTGGACCGATGTTGAATTAAGCGAAAAAGGTGTCGAAGAAGCTCATCGCGCCGGAAGAACATTAAAAGAAAAAGGTTACGATTTTGATATCGTTCATACCTCTTTATTAAAAAGAGCCATCCATACAATGAACAACGTTCTCTTTGAATTAGATAGAGAATGGTTACCAGTTTATAAATCCTGGAGATTAAATGAACGTCACTATGGTGCGTTACAAGGTTTAAACAAAGCCGAAACCGCTGCTAAATATGGTGAAGAACAAGTGAAGATTTGGCGTCGTTCCTATGACTGCCCACCACCAGCCTTAGAAAAAGACGATCCAAGAAACCCAGCATTACAAGCTCAATTCAGAGATGTTGATCCAAAAGATTTACCATTAAACGAATCCTTAGAATTAACAGTTAAAAGAGCAGTTCCATACTTCGAAGAAGTAATCAAACCACAAATGGAAGCAGGCAAAAGAGTCTTAGTGGTTGCCCATGGTAATTCCTTAAGAGCTTTAGTCAAATACTTCGATAATATGGCGGATGAAGATATCGTCGGTGTTAACATTCCTACTGGTGTCCCACTAGTGTATGAATTCGATGATAATATGAAAGCTGTTAACCACTACTATTTGATGGATGAAGAAGAACTCAAAAAACAAATGGAAGCGGTCGCTAACCAAGGTAAAGCAAAATAATTATTTA
>JAEDDA010000016.1 GCA_016298185.1 Bacilli bacterium
ATGTATTCATAGTGCATACCTTTAAAGATCTTGCTGTTAATCACACCATCAACTGTGCCATTGCCTGGTTTGGTTAAGATAATATCTTCTGGTCTAACGACAACGTCGACTTTTTCATTCACAGGGAATTTACCAAAGTCCACTGGGTCAGCATCCCAATATTTATTTAAGAATCTGACTTTGTTGTTTTTAGCCATTGTGCCTGTATAAATATTGGACTCTCCAATAAAGTCAGCGACAAAGGCGTTGTTTGGTTCATCATAGATTTCTTTTGGTTTACCAACTTGTTGGATCTCACCATCGTTCATGACGACGATTGTATCAGACATAGTTAAAGCTTCTTCTTGGTCATGGGTGACATAGATGAAGGTAATACCAATTTTCTTATGCATCTCTTTAAGTTCGAGTTGCATTTCTTTTCTCATCTTTAAGTCTAAGGCTCCTAATGGTTCATCTAAGAGGAGGATTTCTGGTTCATTAACAATCGCCCTAGCGATAGCGATTCTTTGCTGTTGACCACCACTTAATGTGGAAATATCTCTCTTTTCAAAACCTTCAAGGTCAACGACCTTTAAAGCGTTTTTAACTTTTTCAGAGATTTCTTGTTTGGTTAAATGTCTAAACTTGGTAATTGTGTTTCCTTTTTTATCAGTTACTTCGTAAGGAATCTTTTTGAGCTTTAAGCCAAAAGCAATATTGTTATAGATATTTAAATGAGCGAATAAAGCGTATCTTTGGAAAACTGTATTAATTGGTCTTTTATAAGGAGGCAATAAAGAAATATCACGACCATTGAGGTTGATGATACCGCTTGTAGGAAGTTCGAAACCCGCAATCATTCTTAAGGTTGTGGTTTTGCCACATCCAGAAGGACCTAAGAAAGTCACGAATTCACCTTTCTTGATTTTTAAATTAAAGTTTTCAACAGCGTAACTGTCACTGTCTGGGAATTTTTTACAAACATCGATAAGTTCAATAATGTATGGATTTTCTTCTTGAACTTGTTCTTGTTCTAAGATTTCTTCTTTCTTAGCCATTTCCCGATCCTCCTTATTAAATAAAAAGATACAAATTGCTTTGTACCTCATGAATCTAATATGGGTGAGAAATTGGTTAGATTATAGACTAACTACGTCTTCTCATTTTGGGAGTCTATATAGTAAATACTTACTTTTACTACTCTTATTATGCATTCACAAGGTACGACGGAGACTTTCACTCCAAGCATAAGCTTATAAATTGATAACAAGATATCACTATCTCTAATCCGGCATTTGACCAAGCTGTCCGAGGCTTTTGTCCTTCTATCTCTAGATTGGGTCAAGTTCAATGCATCTCACATTGATAGAATTAGGTGTGACGTAGTCCCAAAATTTACGACTACTTTTTTCACGTGAAAAATAATATATATATTTGAATTAAAATACAATAATATTTTTTTCTAAAAAATTCTCACAAAAAAATGTTTATTGACGAATTGGAGAATATTCCACTATTTTTTTGCAATTATTAAGCAGTTGTTTTATAGTAATAGCGACATGAAAAAGCAATTATTTTTATTACCTATATTAACAATATCCACTTTTGCAATGACCGGCTGCCAACAAGATAAAAGAGCTAGACTCACCTATGGTACTTTAGTGGAAGAAACCGCAGAAGAAATCGTCTACGGCACTTTAGCTAGCAAAGTCGCTCGCAAAGAAAGTCTTTTAGTGGCCGTCTATCAAGATGGTCTTCCATGTGGATGTTGGGCAACATTCCATGATGTTATTAATCAATACGTCAAAGAATACAACACAAAAGTCTATTACATCGCTTCTTCTCAATTCTCTGATGATGCAGATAAATTCGGTTTAACAATCTTAAGAGAAACAAGTGATCCAACATTCGCATTATTCAAAGAAGGTAAAAAAGTTAACGAATATATCTACGGCAAAGATACTAAACCAATGTTCCAAACATTATCAGGTTTAAGAAAAGCGGTTAGCAGAATTGCTAAAGATCCTCAATATTTCTATGTTGATCAAGAATATCTTGATAAGGCAATCTTTACTGAGAAAAAAGATGTTGTTGTTCATTATTTTTGGCACTTTTGCCCGGATTGCAATGACTGTTTCCCAGAAGTTATGCTTCCATATAGCAACAAAAACGATTTCTCAAGAAACGTATGGATTATCAACTTAGCTATTCCAGGTTTATTAATTGATCCTGAAACAGGCACAATGAATAAGAACTATCAAGGATATGTCGATTTCTTAAACGAACACAATATGTCCTATAGTGAAGAAAACGAACCATTTGGTTATGATAGAGGATTTGTTCCAACCACACAAATCTGGCAAAATGGCAAAATCAAAGATATGAGTGTCTACTTCAATGATGGAGTGGAAAAAGTTGATGGAAAATATGTCATCACACGTTCATATTATTCTGAAGAAAGAATCCAACACTTAGGTTACACAAACCAAGTTCTCCAAGGAAAAGTTCTTCCTGCTGAAGAAGTTGATGTCAGTGTTAATCAAGAAACAGGGGTTGAATCCTATTCTTGGAAAATGGATTATGCAAGGTTATACCACAAACCAATCCTCGAAGCATTCTTCAATAAATACGTTAAATAAAAAGAGGTTTTACCTCTTTTTTTACATCGCAATTTGCGAATAGAATTTATCAATTCTTTGTTTTAATTCTTCTCTTAGTTTTTCTTTTACTTGTTCACTTGTGAATGCGTAATTAATTGAATTAAGCAAGAATCCATATACTTCTTCTTTAGTTAACTTAAATGTTTCATATAAATGAGCGAATTCTTGATAAACATCAGTATTGCTGACAGTCATGTTATCGCTATTGATTGTTAAGGCGATGCCTTTATCCATAAACGCTCTTAATGGAACATCAGCGTAACTCTTTAATGATTTTGTTTGTAAGTTACTGGTTGGACAGAATTCGAAACAAATGTCTTCTTTCTTTGCTCTTGGACCATCTTTTTCACTATCGAGGTGAACACCATGTCCAATTCTAGCTGCGCCATTATCAAGGGCCATCATCACTTCATCACTGCCTGTTGCTTCTCCAGCGTGAATTGTAATGTTTAACCTATATTTCTTGGCTAAATCAAAGATGTTTTTATAATAAGAACTTGGATGCATGGCTTCCGCACCAGCGAGGTCAACACCAACCACTCTTGTGCCTTTGAGTTTATTAGCAACTTCAATTGTTTCCATATTTACTTCTTCTGTAGCGTGTCTCATACAACAAAGTAATATGTTAGCCTCAAAACATTTACATTCCGTTAAAGCTTCTTCTAATCCTTTAAGCGCAGCTTTAGCGACTTGGAGTTGATTCAAACCTTTTTGTAAATGCAATTGAGGGGCGAATCTAATTTCCGCATAGATGTAACCCATCTTATAAAGTCTTCTCACTAAAGATGATGTCACATGAGCGATGTTTTCTTCGGTTTGAAGGAGTTGTAATGGAAGATCAAAACGCATCAAATATTCTTCAAGCGATTTGCAGTCCATCGGCACATAAATATTATTTGGGAAGTCATTTCCTAAGCAAATTCCATCTTTTTTCGCTAAATATAAGAAATCTTGTTCACTTAATGAACCATCTAAATGTAAGTGTAAATCTATCATATATGTTTACTCCTGTAATTCTTTCTTAAATATAACCACTCTATTTTTAAAGAGATTGTCATCTACATCAATTTCGTAACCATCAACTTCTAAATAGTCGCCCACTAATGACTTAAATTCATCAATTTGGCCACCATCTGGATAGCCACTATTATTCTCTTTCTTGAAATAATGCATTGGGATTGTGATTTTAGGATTAACAATATCCATAATTTCTTTCAATTCCTTTGCGGAGATTGTATAAAAGCCATTAATTGGTGCTAGTAAAATATCGATATTCTTCATTTGTTCTAACACTTCTTTTGATGGAATACATCCCAAATCACCTGTGTGTAAAATGCGATATCCATCAATATCAAGGAAATGCATTGTATTTAACCCACGATGTTCACCACTATGGTGGTCATGTGGAACCACTACTGTTTTAATATTTAATTGTTCGCTTGTGTGAACAATAGTAATTAAATTTTTCGCATTATGATCGTAATGATCGTGTGAGCAAAAGACATAATTTGCCTCTACACGAGGAAGTTTTAGATGTGGGACAGATCTATTTCTATAAGGGTCAATAACCACGCTAACACTATTACTTTTTAACAAGTAACAAGCATGTCCAAGATTAACTAATCGCATAGTTACATTTTAACGCATTTATCAATTATTAAAAATAATCATTTTTACTTTTAAAGTAAAAGTATTATTATGTTATTAGAAAGGAAAACTTTAATTCATCATGGCAAGAAAAAGAAAAAAAGGAAAAAGCATTTTTACTGAATTTAAAGAATTTATTAACAAAGGTAATGCCTTCATGTTGGCTGTTGGTGTTGTTATCGGCGGTGCCTTTAGCGCAATCGTTACAGCATTTGTTAACATCTTATTAAACGTTGCTACTTGGGCAGTCCCAGGAGGTTTAAAAGGATTCGTTACAGTTTTACCAGCATTCCCAGGCAGTCCAGCACAAGCTGGTGCAACATTCTTACACGCAGGTGAAATCATCAAAGTTAACCAAATTAACGTCAGTGATGTCAACTCTGCAGTTATCGAATTCGCCGCTGCTCAAGGAAGAACAGATTTAACAGTTAATTCCTCTGATTTCAATCAATGGAAAGATTCCTTATTAAAACTTTACACATTACATGGAACCACATGGACTTACAATATGTCCGCAGTCATCGACTGGGGTGCATTATTAACTGCTATCATCTCCTTCCTTATCATCGCTTTAGTTCTCTTCATCATTGTTAAGGTCGTCGCCATTGCTGCCGCAAAGAAAGCACAATTAGAAGAAAAAGCAAGAGAAGCATACTATGAGAAGCATCCAGAAGACAGACCAGTTCCACCAGAACCAGGTGTTCCAGAACCAACAGAAGTTGAACTTCTTAAGGAAATTCGCGATGCTCTCGTGAAGAAAGCGGAATAAAGAATTAAATTAAAAGACTAGGCCACCACAATGTGGTCTTTTCTTTTATATAAATAAAAGAGTGATCACTTGGACCACTCTTATTTATTTAGATTAGCGATTAAATTCTATCGTTAGAACCTAAGACATCAACAATCTTGTGTTTGACTAATTGTTTGACATATTCACGTGCTGGTTTTAAGTATTCACGTGGGTCAAACTTTTCAGGATGTTGATTCATAACTTCTCTGATACCTGCGGTTAAAGCTAAACGTAAGTCAGAGTCGATATTAATCTTGCAAACGGCTAATTTAGCGGCTTGTCTTAATTGTTCTTCTGGGACACCAACTGCGTCGACTAATTTACCACCATTATCGTTAATAATCTTAACGAACTCTTGGTTAACAGAGGAGGAACCGTGTAAGACGATTGGGAATCCTGGTAATCTCTTACTAACTTCTTCTAAGATATCGAATCTTAATGGAGGAGGTAATAAGACACCTGTTTTTGGATCACGTGTGCATTGTTCTGGTTTGAACTTGTAAGCACCGTGGCTTGTTCCGATAGCAATAGCTAAACTATCACAACCTGTACGTTTGACGAATTCTTCAACGTCTTCTGGACGGGTGTAGCTTTCTGCACCATGTTCAACAACAACTTCATCTTCAATACCTGCTAAGGTACCGAGTTCAGCTTCAACTGTAACGTATGGGTGTTTGCTTGTGTCGTGTGCGTATTCAACGACTTTTCTTGTTAAGGCAATGTTTTCTTCGAATGATTTGCTAGAAGCATCGATCATAACAGAGGTGAAACCACCGTCGATACATTCTTTACAAATTTCAAAGTCTGCACCGTGGTCTAAGTGTAAGACGATTGGTAAACCAGTGTCTTCAACTGCAGCTTCCACTAAGTGTTTTAAATAACCTTGTTTTGCATATTTTCTCGCACCAGCGCTAACTTGGAGAATAACTGGAGAGTTGCATTCTTTTGCAGCTTCGGTAATCGCTTGAACGATTTCCATGTTATTGCAGTTAAAAGCACCGATTGCGTAACCGCCGTTATAGGCTTTTTCGAATAATTCTTTTGAATTAACTAATGGCATAATTTTTTCTCCCTTTTCGTTAGTATTATATACTATTTCATTAAAAATAAATGACTTTTTTAATAAAAAGAGGGGGTGAATAATTCCACCCCTATTTCTTTAAATACATTTTATGATATTCCTTGAGAAGCTTTTTGCTTCCTTTACGGCATTCCGCACAATCCCCAGTTGGAATGTGATGCGCTCTCTTATAGGCGTAGGTACCTATCATGGCAGCAAGGAAAACAACTACCAAAGATAGCACTAATACTTCTAACCAAATCCAATCAGGGTTTTGAAACATAATTAAGCTCCTTTATGTGTTCTTTTTTCTCTAATGAGATTAAACCATTTAATACAGAATGGAGTTAACACAGCAATAGCGATAATTGCACAAGACACTGGGATAGCCCAAGCGAGTTGTCCTGCCTTATAGGCAGCTCCACCCATATTAGATGGGAATAAATTCAAGATTGCATAGATGACTGTGCATCCAATATATGATACTGCAATCCAAAATAATAATGTCCATTTGAACTGTCCTTTTGGAAGTTCTGCTTTAGCGGTTGCACATGCCGCAAAGCATGGAATAGTTAGCATATTGAATGCGATAAATGAGATACATCCTTGCCATGAGATACCAGTTGCTTGAATCATAGCAGCAGAAGCTTCGATACCATTTTCATCCGCCTCTAAAGCGGCAATGAATTCAGGGTCTTTATTTAATGCTGCTACCGCAATGGCGCCTAATGTTATAAATGTAGCAATAACATTTTCTTTAGCAATTAAGCCGGTAATTGCCGCAACAGCAAAGACCCATCCAATTGTGGTTAATTGACTACCAAAGCCTAAAGGCGTGAATAATGGCCTAATTAATTGACCAAGCGAAGCAAGGATGGATTGATCAATTTCTTCCACCATTCTCCAGTTCCAACCAAAGTTAGTTAAGAACCAAATAACAATTGTAGATGCTAAGATAACGGTAAATGCTTTCTTCACAAAGTGTTTCGCTTTATCCCAAAGAAGAACCATTAAAGATCTAAATTGAGGTAAACGATATTCTGGTAACTCCATTATAAATGGAGCGGCAACACCTTTTTGTGATGTATGTCTCATTAGTAAGACACATATGATTGCGATAATGATGCCAATTGCATACATCGAATAAGTAATTATATCGACGTATTTAAATTTAAATGCTTCTGCAATACCACCGCCGATAGCGACAAGAATTGGTAACTTCGCACCGCAAGAGAAGAATGGAATGACTCTAATTGTGGCGGTTCTTTCTCTATCATCCGCAAGTGTACGGGTATTAACCATTGCAGGAACAGAGCAACCGAATCCCATAATCATTGGAATAAAAGCTCTTCCCGATAAACCGAAGTTGCGGAACATTCTATCAAAGATAAAGGCGACACGCGCCATATATCCGGTATCTTCCAAAATAGCGAAGAAGAGGAATAAAACTAAGATTTGCGGTAAGAAACCTAATATAGCGAATAAACCCGCTAAAACACCTTCGCAAATGAAACTAGATACCCAAGCAGGCGCTCCGCTCATCCAACCTTCGACAAGTCCAGTAAACCAGCCAAAAGTCATATCAAATGCATTAAATAACATAACGCCAGGGGAATTAATACCGCCTTTATGCCAGAACAACCCTTCCCAAGCAGTTCCGGCGAATGATGGCTTAACATTTTCAAAAATGCCACTCTTTCCTATAAACAATATGTCTTCTGCAAATGTTAAGTGGAAGATTGTGAATAAGATGGCAGCGAATAATAGTAAGCCAAACACTTTATGTGTTAAGACCTTGTCAATCTTATCCGATCTATTCATCTTCACATTTTGTTGTTCTTCTTCTTTTTCTTTAGAAACTTTCTTTACAGAATGGAAGTGTTCGGTGATGTATTGATATCTTGCATCTGCAATGATGGCTTCAAAGTCATCGCCAAAAATTTCGTCATGGAATGTCTTTTTGAACTCAGTAACCATGTCTACTAAGTTTTCGTGGTTTCTAATTTCTAAGTCATCGTTTTCGATTAATTTAATCGCATGGAACAATGGATTATTGACTTTGCTTCCTTTGAACGCACGAGTAATATCACCTATAAGGTGAAGGATTTCTTCATTTTTAATAATAGTTCTTCCTTCACGAGGATTCTTGCTGGCTTCATAAGCCTTTTGCATAAGTTCATCGAGATTATCATCTCTTAATGCAGAAACAGCGATAACAGAGACACCAAGTTTATCTTCCAAGGCTTTTATATCAATTGTGGTTCCTTCTTTATTAAGAACATCAATCATATTTAAAGCGATAACCATTGGAACGTTAATTTCTAATAGTTGTGTAGTGAGATAAAGGTTTCTCTCTAAGTTAGTAGCATCAACAATGTTGATGACACAGTCAGGATTCTCATCAATGATGTAGTTTCTCGCCACTACTTCTTCACTTGTATATGGTGATAAAGAGTAAATACCTGGAAGGTCGATAATAGAAACTTTTTCATTTAGTTTCTTATAAACGCCATCTTTCTTTTCAACAGTAACGCCAGGCCAGTTTCCAACGTGTGCGGTTGAGCCAGTTAAAGAATTAAATAAAGTGGTCTTTCCAGAGTTAGGATTACCTGCTAATGCGAATCTTTTCATTTAGCTTCATCCTCCACTTCTAAAATAATTAATTGTGCTTCGGTATTACGAAGTGTGAGTTCATAACCGCGAATGGTGATTTCAATAGGATCACCAAATGGAGCTTTCTTTCTAAGATAGACTTTTGCATTTGGAGTGACACCCATATCTAAAAGTCTTCTTCTTAAACGTCCTTCTCCTTCCACTTTTTTAATTAGGCCAGTCTCGCCTATTTTGAATTCATCTAGTCTTTTTAACATAATTCCTACCTTTCTATGTCACTAGAATCAATTTGTTTCATTCGGTTAGTCTTTTCTAACTCTATAATATGTTAGTCTTTACTAACTACGTAGTCAACAAATTAATTAGAAATATTTTTTAAATACTTATTCTTTTAGAATTGGATAGAGTCTAAGGCAAGCATCACCACGAAACCTAAAATGAATGACCAGACACCAAAATTATCGTGCCCTTCACTGGTCATTTCTGGAATCATTTCTTCCACGACGACATAAATCATGCATCCAGCGGCAAAGGCTAATGCCCAAGGCATAATTCCCTGGATTTGCATCGCTAAGAATAAGCCTATAACTGCAGCAACAGGTTCCGCTGCGCCAGATAACATACCAAATAAGAATGCCTTACCACTGGAACCAGTTTCACCCTTAATTGGTAATGATACAAATGCGCCTTCTGGAATGTTTTGAATAGCGATACCAATTGCGAGTAATAAAGCGCCTAATAATAATGCGTGATTATCACTTTGTGATAAAGCAACACCAAATGCGATACCTACAGATAATCCTTCTGGGACATTATGGATAGTGACCGCAAGGAACATTTTACTTGTTTTAGACATCCTTTTTACAGACAAGCCTTCCTCTTTCTTTTCCGCATTATGAAAGTGAGGAACAATCTTATCAATAATCCATAAGAAACCCGCCCCTAAAACTATAGATATGATTACTACTGACCAGGAAGGAAGATAAGTCACATTGCTTTCAAGCGCTGGTTTAATAAGCGAGAAGAACGATGCGGAAAACATCACACCAGCGGCAAATCCGGTGAATATTTTATAAAGTTTTGGTGATATTTCTTTTTTACGAATAAAGAAAACGAATAAGGCGCCTAATGTTGTGCCGAGAAATATTAGACTAATACCAAGGATTGGATAGAGAATTCTTTCCATAAGTCATTACCTCCACCACCAAAGCCTTCTAACGGCAACCGTTTTTTCAAAAGATGTAATACGATATCCTGCTGTATCTAAAATGTATTTATTCATAATGGCCTCCATTTTTTATTACATTTGTAATAATATTACTGAGTTAGTATTTACTAACTATTCCAGGTAAAAATTATAGCATATATAAAATAAAAGGGAATAAAAAAGTGAACCATGTGGTCCACTATTTCATCTTATTTTGTAATTTCTCTAATATTTCTTTTTGATAATAAGTTCTATTTAAAGGAACAATAGAAATAATTCCGTGTTTCACTTGATAACAGTCGCTATTCTTATCATCTGAAAAATCTTCTTGCATATGTCGATAAGCCCAATAACCATCTTCTAATTTCGTAAAATAGTTTTGATCATGACGATAATATAAACTTCCTAATGACATACCTTTAACTTCACTATCAGGGAAATTGATATTTAATAAGTATTCATTAGAGATGAGCTTGTTTTTATTAATGTAATCCCATACTTCATCGAAGTGCTCTTCTACTTCTTTAAAGTCAGTATTATGATGCGCGGACACTGCGATAGATGGTTTAAAGAACATTAATGATTCTAATGCCGCACCAATTGTGCCGCTATACATCGTGTCATAAGAGATATTCCAACCATTATTACAGCCAGAAACCACCATATCAAAATCGATATTTAGATTACATAGTCCTAAGGATACGCAATCAACAGGGGTGCCACTACATTTAAAGACTCTATCTTCAACTTGTTCTAATTGGATGGGCTTGCCTAAAGTTAAAGCCGCGGAATTCGCACTTCTTGGAGAATCCGGAGCGACTATGACCACTGTTCCGTATTTTGATAACAATTTAAAAAGAGTTCTAATACCTTTTGAATCGTATCCATCGTCATTTGTTAATAGGATGTTCATCGATATACTCCTTTGCTAGCTTCAAGATTGGTAGTTCTCTTTGCTTAATTAATAAGCCCACACCATCGTCTTTAACATTATCCATTAAAGTTATCGCTGTATCAATATCGACAAAGCGTAAGTCTTGGATAACTCTCTTTTCATAGTCTTCTTTATGATCACCGACATATTTGTCAGCGCGAACTAAATAGTAGTAATTATTGTTATTTCTATGAATTAAATTATAAAAATCATCTACTTTTGCGAGGAATTTGATGATTTTCCCCTTAAAACCCGTCTCTTCTTCGATTTCTCTAAGGACCCCTTGATGAAATCTTTCATCTTTCCTTTTCCCGCCTCCGGGCAGCTCAAAACAATCGCGATGTCCGAACTTATCATCGCTAACGACATGAAGTAATGCGACTTCGTTTTTATCGTTAAGCAAAACCGCACGCACCACTATTCTTTTGTGGTCCGTATAAGTGAATGGATAACATTGATCTTCGAAATGAAAGACATTTTTCATATAAAAGAATTATACATTATTTCTTCATAAGAAAAAGCGCCACCGATGTGACGCTTTAAGAAAGGAGAAGATAAGACTACTGACTAATCTTGTTTTCTTTAATAACTTTTTCCTTCAAGTATTCAGGAACTTCTTCGTAAGCAACAAATTCTCTGTTGAAGAAGCCAGATGCTTGAGTAATGGATTTTAATTGTGTTGCGTAATCGACGATTTCGGCTTCTGGAATTAAAGCTTCGATTTCTTGATTACCATGATCTTTTTCTTCAATATTTTGGATTCTAGCACGTCTGGTATTTAAGTCTGATAAGACGTCACCTGTGAATCTTGATTCAATATTGACTTTAATTCTCATGATTGGTTCTAAGATGATTGGTTTGCATTTTGGATATGCATCTTTGAACGCTAAGATACCTGCCATCTTGAAGGCTTGTTCGTTACTATCGACTGGGTGATATTTACCATCGACTAAGATACCTTTAACACCAATAACTGGGAATCCTGCTAATGGGCCAGATTGTAAGGCTTCAAAGAAACCTTTTTCAACAGCTGGGAAGTAGTTCTTTGGAACTGCGCCACCGAAGACTTCTTCAGCGAAGACGCTTTCTTCACATGGTTCGAATCTCATCTTTACAACACCATAGAAACCACTACCACCTGATTGTTTAACATATCTACCATCACCTTCCGCTGTTCCTTTAATGGATTCACGATAGACAACTTTCATTGGTTCTGTAGAAACATCAACCTTATATGTGGTCTTAAGTTTTTCAATGACATAGTCAATGTGGGAACTAGAGACACCACCGAGTAATAATTGTTTGGTTTCATTATTACGTTTGACTTCGATACATGGATCTTCGAGTTGCATCTTTGCAAGTGCTGGACCAATCTTAGATTCATCGTTCTTATTAGCTAAGATAATCGCCTTGAAGATGACTGCGGTTGGATATTTAACAGGTTTATAAATAGTAATTTGTTTTGGATTAGATAATGTGTCACCAGAAGAGACTTTTTCTAAACGTGTAATAGCACCGATATCACCAGCGTGTAATTCTGTAATAGAATCGAGTTTCTTACCGGTCATTGTGTAGAGCATAGACACTCTTTGTGTGCTGCCGTTACAGTAGACATCATCACCGACATGTAAGACACCACTACATACTTTAATAATATTAATGACGCCTGAATATGGGTCACATACTGTCTTAAAGACATATGCGGAGAATGGTTCATTATCATTTGTGGCTCTCACGACTTCTTTACCATTTTCATCTTTAGCTTCGAGTGGTTTTAAGTCGCATGGGTTTGGTAAGTAATCGATGAACATTTGTAATAATGTTTCAATACCAACGTTCTTTGCGACACTGCCGCAGACAACTGGGACGAGTTCACCATTCAAGACACCGATTCTTAAAGAATCATGGATTTCTTTTTCAGTGAATGTTTCACCATTAAAGAATTTTTCTAATAATGTATCATCGGTTTTTGCGACTTCTTCAACGATTGTGTTGTGATATTCAAAGACTTTGGATTTCTTATCATCATGAATTGTGTCTTCGACATCACATTTGCCATTAGATTTATAAGCTTTTAAATCGACACAGGAAGCAAAACCATCAAATCCCGCACCATGACCTAATGGATAACAGAATGGAATAGCGTTCTTACCTAATTTAGTTCTGATTTCATCTAAAACTTCATCGAAATTGACATTGTCTTTATCCATCTTATTAACATAGATGAATGTTGGAACGCCTCTTCTTCTTAATTGGTTCCAGTGTTTCACTGTACCAACTTGGACACCGACAGAAGCATCGACCACTAAGACAGCACCTTTAATAACACCAGTAACACCAATAACTTCGGAGATGAAGTCATCGTTACCTGGGATATCGATTAAATTAATCTTATGTTCTTTATAGAATAATGGAACGACTGCGGTTTGAATGGATGCACCACGTTTTTGTTCATCTGGAGAATAATCGGATAAAGTATTCTTTCTTTCAACTTCACCCTTTTGTGGAATTAATCCAGAAACGAATGCTAAAGATTCAACCAAAGATGTTTTACCACTGCTTTGGTGACCTAAGATAGCAACGTTTCTAATTTGTTTAGCATCATAATTTGCCATGATATTACTCCTTACACTCTAAAATATTTTGAATAACGGCCTTTTGTGATTAATTGGATACGGCCTTCTTTTAATAGTTTTGCTAAACCTTTTTCAATTGTGACTTGGCTTGTCGCATATAAAACGTTAACAATAACTGTTTTATTAATTGGAGTTGCACTATCAACAACAACCTTTAAGATCTTTTCTTCGCTTGTTGTTTCTAAAGCATTAACTTCCATAATGTAATCGAGTTTACGATAGGCTTCTAAGATTCTCTTTAAAACGAATTCAACGAAGGCTTCGTAATCGTTTTCATTTTCATGCCAGCCCTTGGAAGAGGCTTCAAATGAATCGATGTATTCATTAATATGTTGTCTCATTAAGTAGGCAATGGCGAAGTATTCATCAACGTCATAGCCAAATTTCTTCAATAGGAAGTCAAGGATTAAACGGGAAAGACGTCCATTACCATGGTTATATGGATGGATGCACATAAAATCGAGCATGAAGGCAGCGATTAAGACGAGCTTATTGCATTCTTCATCTGCAGCGCACATATTGAATTGATAGATAAGGCTATCTAATAATGGAAGGACTTCTTCTGGTGCAGCACTTACAAAGATCGTTCTAAATGAACCATCTGGCATTGCTTCTTGAATGTAGTTTTGGCTATCTTTAAAACGACCACCAAAATCTGGGTTGTAATCCTTATAGATGTAATAATGTAATGTGGAAATGAAACTGCGATCAAATGGTTGGAATTTGCAGACTTCATTAATTAAATCCAAAGCATTGCTATAACCACGAATCATGTGTTCTTGTAATGATTGAGGTTGGGCTCCTTTAACGAATAAAGCTTTTTCTCTTTCTTCGGTAATGTAGATGGAACCAATTGCGTTGCTTGCCATAACCCCACTACGACGAGCGATGAGTTTTAAAGCTTCAGCATTTTTAATCTTTGCGACATGTAAGGTCTTACCTTTGTAGAGCTCAATAGAGTTGAGCAAGGAAATAATTCCAGGCTTGTTCAAACCTAAAACAGTTCCTTTTAAATCGAACATTTTCATATATAAATACCTCGTGATTATATTATCTAACACCAATATTAGCTTTTTCAACTATTTCCGTAAAAATTATTAAAAAATACCGAATTAAAATTAGATATAACTCGGTATTTATAACTTTTCTTTATTAATAAAGAACTAATACCGAATGATTAGATAATTTAATATCATATTATTGAATATATATCTTTTTTATTTTTATAAGGATATGTAAAATATGGTTAGTTATGTATAACAAGAAAGAATCCATTGAAGACTATTTAGAGAAGATTTTGATGCTTAGAGAATCAATCGGTGATGTTCGCGCTATCGACATTGCTAAGATGATGAACTTTTCTAAGGCTAGTGTTTCTGTTGCCTTAAAAAAACTCAAATCTTGTAACTATGTTGTTGTGGACGAATCTAATGGTCATATCACTCTCACCCAAGAAGGTGAAAGAATCGCTATAGATACATACGAAAGACACCAAGTGATATCAAAAGCCCTAATCTCATTAGGTGTCAGTGAAAAAACCGCACTTGAAGATGCCTGTGCGGTAGAACATATCATCTCTGATGAAACGTTTGAATTATTGAAGAAAAGATTTAAATAAAACTCCCCGACTTCACTTCTATCGAGGAGTTATTTTTTATTTTACTAAACTATATGCTTCTTCATCACAGTAGATTGTACAATCTTTGTGATCTTGAAGAATTGAGCAAGGAACTTGTTCGGTTTTTGGACCTTTTAATAAGTTATAAATGGCTTGAGCTTTATTCTTACCAGTGGCGATAAGAACAATCTTTCTCGCGTTCATAATGCTTTTTAAACCCATGGTCACCGCTTTGGTTGGGACTTCAGAGATGTCATTGAATAGTCTAGAGTTATCTTTAATTGTGCTTTCCGCAAGTGTTTCCACATGTGTTAAGGAATCAAATGAAGCACCTGGTTCATTAAAAGCGATGTGACCATCACTACCAATACCTAAGATTTGTATATCAATACCACCCGCTTGTGCGATGAGGTTATCGTATTCTTTCGCATAAGCAAGATAGTCGCCTGTACCTTTTAAAACATGAGTTCTTTCTTTATCGATGTCAATATGATTGAAGAGATTATCATTCATAAAGTATCGATAAGATTGAACATGTGTTCCTTCTAAACCGATATATTCATCAAGGTTAAAGGTGGAAACATCTTTGAAGGATACTCTTCCTTCTTTATTGGCCTTAATAAGATTTGCGTAAACCTTTAACGGAGATGTACCTGTGGCTAAACCTAAGACACAATTTGGTTTTACGTTAATGACTTTAATAAATTCGTTAGCGATTAATTCACTGATGTAATCGTTATTACCTACTACTACTTTCATAAGTGTTCTCCTTATCTTTTATCAACGATATTATCTTTGGCTTTATAAATGGAGTTTTCTGGTACCACACCTCTCACACAAGATAATGGATAAACTTGGGTGTTTTTACCGATAACTGTACCGGGATTTAATACACTTCCACAGCCAATATCCGCGTGATCCGCAAGGATTCCACCGATTTTTCTTAATCCTGTTTCAATCTCAGTTTCACCATGGATGACAATATTTTTGCCATCGCTTTTGAGGTTGCTACAAATGCTTCCCGCACCCATATGTGCGTAGTTACCTAAGATGGAATCACCGACATAGTTATAATGTGGAGCTTGCACGTGATAAAGAAGAATACAATTTTTAAATTCGCTGCTATTACCTAAGACGCAACTTTCACCAACGATAACGTTGCCTCTTAAATAAGCGCCAGGTCTAATTTCGGTATTACTTCCAATAATCGCAGGAGGAATGATTGTCGCAGTTTCTGCGATAGAAACATTCTCACCCACTAAGACTCCTTCTTTTAGAAGATGATAGCCAGGAATACCTTTTTCTAATAATTCTTTAACAATATTTTTGATTTGAGGAAGGATTTCCCAAGGATAAGTAGATTTTTCAAATACTTCTTTAAGAAAAGGGATATCACATTCAAATAAATCTTTCGTTAAAACAGCTTTCTTATTCACAGACAAATCCTCTTTTCTTAATAACGTTATAAATCTTTTCAATATATTTATCACATTCTTCTAATGTTGGGCATTCAAGCATAATACGAACCACTGGTTCAGTACCGCTTTGTCTTAATAACGCTCTTCCGTTATCGCCGATTTCTTCGTTTACTTCCGCAAACTTAGCTTGAACAGCTTCATCAGCGACAACTGCGGCTTTGTTAGTAACGCGTACATTCTTTAATTTTTGTGGTAATAATTTGACAGGTGCCACTAACTTAGAAAGAGTTTCTTTTCTATTAAGGACTTCTTCCACGACCATAATCGCGGTTAATACACCATCGCCTGTTGTGGCGTATTTTTTAATAATAATGTGTCCAGATTGTTCTCCACCGAGAGAATATCCTTCTTGTTGCATCTTTTCAAAGACGAATCTATCACCAACTTTGGTTTGGACATTCTTAATGCCTTTGGCTTTAAGAGCTTTAGTTAAACCAGAGTTAGACATAATTGTGGTCACTAATGTGTCACCTTCTAAGGCACCTTCATCTTTGAGTTTATTGGCTAATAAGTACATGATCTTATCGCCATCAATTTCGTTACCTTTTTCATCTACTGCGATGCATCTATCTGCGTCACCATCAAAGGCAAAGCCGATGTCTAATTTGTTTTCTTTAACGAATTTGCATAAGTAGTCAATATGTGTGCTACCTGCATTAACGTTAATGTTTAAACCATCAGGATTATTATTAATAATAAATGTTTGTGCGCCTAATGCGTCAAAGACGCTTTTGGCAATCATCCAAGAAGCTCCATTCGCGGTGTCTAAACCGATTCTTAAGGACTTCATAGAATGTTTAGCTAAAGAGATAAGATATCCGATATATCTATTTCTACCTGAACTATAGTCATTAATTGTGCCAATATTATCTTTATCCGCAAATGGCAAGTCATTACCTTCGACTTCTAATGTTTTTAAATCGCCATCGATATATGCTTCCGCGAGAAATGCGACTGCATCTTCTAATTTTTCGCCATTAGAATTGATGACTTTAATACCATTATCATAGAAAGGATTATGGCTAGCGGTAATCATAACACCGCAGTCAAAGCAATCTTGTCTCACAATATAGCTCACGCTTGGCGTGGTTGTAACGTGTAATAATTCCACGTCCGCACCACTCGCGGCAAGTCCTGCTGCGACTGCGTATTCGAGCATATAAGAACTACGTCTTGTATCTTTACCGATAACGACTTTTGGTCTATAACCAGGTTTGACACCTGTGAATTTTGGATTAGCGTAGAACCAACCTAAGAATCTACCGATTTTATAAGCGTGGTCACAAGTCAATACTTTGTTCGCTTCTCCTCTAAAACCATCTGTACCAAAATATTTGGTTTTAATATCTTCGCCAATACTCATTTTAAGTTTCTTACCGCGATGAATGACGATTTTATCATCGATAAGTTCATCTGCGCTGATCTTAAATAATTCGCATAATTGTTTAATATTATCTAATTGTGGTTGTGTTTCATCATTTTCCCATTTAGATAATGATTGTCTAGAGACACCTAATTGCTTTGCGAGTTCATCTTGAGAGATGCCTGAAACAATTCTTAAGTGAGTGATTTTTTCTCCTATAGTCATAAGAAATTCTCCTTAACCCTTTGAAATAACTATAATTATTTAATAATTTTGTCGCAATAAAAAATTGAAACTTCATGTAAAGTTCCATTTACTAATTAGATAATTTTATTTCCTCTACTATGTAGAAGTTAGTTTTTGCAATGACGCAAACAATTATAACTTTGATTTACAAGTTAGAATAAGGGACTTAAAATTTCCGCTACTTCATTAAGAAAAGCTTTGTCCTCATTATTAAATCTTTCGTAAATAGGCGCATCTACATCGATAAGCGCTACTACTTCACTATTTTTAAATATGGGTACCACTATTTCGCTCTTAGATAATGATGAACAAGCAATGTGTCCTTTAAATTCATTAACATTAGGAACAACAATTGTTTCTTTCTTTTCAAATGATGTTCCACAAACACCTTTTCCTTTAGGAATAATCGTGCACGCCACATCACCTTGGAAAGGACCCAGATATAATTTGTCCTTATTAACTAAATAAAATCCAACCCAATTAATATTCTCCATATCTTTTAAAACTGCGGAAGCATTAGAAAGATTACTCACTAATGGAAGTGAGGGATCAATAATTGATTTAATTTGTTCTAATAATAATTTCATTATTCTTTAATCTTTCTTCTTGGCAATAAAAGTAATGGGCTAGTGCTTTTAATATAGTCTTTTAGTTGAGGTTTGTATTCTAACATATGTTTTTCTTCCATAGGAATAGAGATGAATATGAACATTAATAAATTGATAATTGCACCTGAGATCCAATAGAACATTTGATAGTTATGAATCACTAAGATAAATGCCACACCAAACCAAATTAAGATTTCGCCTAAATAATTTGGATGTCTAGAATATTTCCACATACCGATGTCAATGACATCACTTCTGGATTTTCTAATCTTGATAAAAGCTTTCATTTGTAAGTCAGCGATAAGTTCAAAATAAACACCCACTAAAACTACAAATGAGCCAATTAAATCTAAATAAGAATATGAATCAATTGGTAAAGAAGCGTAAACAAATAATGGAATAGACGCACTATAGACCACCAATGTTGGGAACATGCAAATACCAAAGAGGTTTACTAATTGGAATAACTTACCACTCTTCTTTTTGAGCATGTCATAACGCCAATCAACATATCCTAAACCATGAAATCCTTTAATGAAGTTCGCGGTTAATCTGATGGAATATAAAAGCATGATCACTAATGGGATAATGGTAAACATGTTCCAGTTATTAAAGAAGAATAATAATGGCAAGTAAATAATTACTGTTTGTACTGACCAATATGGATCATAGATAGAAGGTGTGCCCACTATTAATCCACCAGCCCACACAACCACGGTGGCAATCACATCTGAAACTAAAATAGCAAGTAAGAAATGCATGTATGGATTAAGCAAATAGAATGTCAAAATACCCACTGCAGTGGCTACTAAATAAACAGCGAGTAAAGCGAATAATCCAAATATTTTGTTGTTTTTCATAGATTTAATAATAAATGCACTCTACATATTTTTTAAACAAAAATAAGTAAAAACACTGTAAATATCGCGAAAAATGTTATAATTCAACCAGCAGTTGAGTTAACAAGTTAGTAAATCAACACCTAAGTTATTATATTCCACTTGTGTATTATTTATATTGATACCGTAATAAAGGAGAAAATGATTATGAAAGAAACATTCGGTCGAAGATTATCAAGGTTTAGAAAAGCTAAAGGCCTCACTCAAGAAGATGTCGCTAAGCAAATAACCATATCCCCACAAGCGGTATCAAAATGGGAAAACGATATCTCCACACCAGATATTCTAGAACTATCCACACTCGCGGATATATTAGGCGTGTCTGTAAACGAATTATTAGGAAGAGAAGAAAATAAAAAAGAAGTGGCAGAAGAAGTAATTGACACACCACTTCAAGAAGAATCTTCAAATAATAGCAGTACAGAAGATGAAGATGAAAGAAAGATTAAAGAAGGTATAAAAGCTCTTAAGAGAAAACACCAAAAAGAGCATAGACCTATCGACACTATCACCGCTATCATTAAAGGCGTGCTCATGTTATGCGCACTAATCGCCTACCTCTTAGTGGGATTCTTTTGGAAAGAAGGTAACCTCGGTTGGGCATGGGGTTGGGTATTCTTCCTTGTCGCTGTCGTTATCGGTAGTATCTTTGATGCCATTAAAGAAAAGAAGATGTGTAAATTCGTCTATCCAGTACTTATCGTCGCTATTTATGTGACACTTGGTATGTTTGGACAACACTTCGGTTTTAATGGTTGGCACCCATTCTGGTTTTTATTTATAACTATTCCTATTTACTATGTAATTGCGTCCTCTGTTGATAAGGCCATTCATAGAAACGACCCAGTTGATAAAGACGAAGAAGAAGATGAAGAAGAAGATGAAGAAGAAGATGAAGAAGATGACTGATAAAAAAGAAGGGGCAGCGGATTAGCTGTCTCTTTTAATTATCTATATTGCATAAGAAACTTTTGAAAAAAGCCAACCCGGAGGTCGACTTATTTTTGTTATCTATTATTTGTATTTGCTCTCGCAGTTCTACTTGTTCTGCTATAGAGGTAGATAGATTTACGATAATTAATTCCGAAAGAGTTGTCTCTAACATAGTTAGCCGCACCATATTGGAATCGCACATTTTTGTTCTTTCTTCTCATTGCAAGAAGGATAATTGTGGCAAAGATGATAGCCATTACCGCACCGATTGCTAGACCGATGAAAAATTCTTTTATTTCTCCACCATTACCTAATAATAGACCGCCGATAATACCGCCGATAACCGCGGTAAAGAGGAAGAAGAATAAGAACCAGAATCCTGTTGCTTTCGCTTTAGATATTGGTAAGTTACCAGCAATCTTGCCGGTTTGCCCATTAACTGCGAATCTAAAAGATTTATCTTTCCATTTAGTGTTAAGTATCCAAATTGGATATAAAGCGTAAGCAGCGTTGGTGTTTGCAAATTGAAGATTTGTATTTGTGACTGTGACATTGTCATATCCAGAAACATCTCTTCTAAAAGCTTGGACTGTGCCGTCTTTAAATCTCACTGTCGCACGGTCAAATGTCACTTCTTTATCGACATCATATCTATCCGCAGCATAACCCGCTAAGTAGGCAGCGTTAAATTCCACTGCTTCAGAGAAATCGTATGGTTCGATGGATTCCATTAATTCGTCTTCCATCTTTTTGCTGCCATCCACTGGAACGTGATCAAATGCGATATTACCACCACGTAAGATAGAATAAACTTTTGTTTCTTTATAATCGTAGTGAGCATCAGACCAACGACGTGTGGTTTCACCCTTAAACTCAACTATACCATTAACATCTGCGTCGAATAGCCAGAATGGCACATATAATGGTTTGATTTCTTCAATGACATTCTCTTTAGAGAAAGAGTTTGGCAATAATGGTTTTTTCTTAAAGAATCTCTTTAAGTTTTCTTTTACAACTTCTCTATCATTCTTAAATGGAATGACATAGTTTGGTTTTAAGTCACCAGCGAGTTCTTTACTGACTAAGAGATTATTTCCACAATATGGACAACTTGTTGAAGAAGTTGTTTCATCAACGATAATTTCACCACCACAAGAATCACAGGAATAAATCTTAATTCCTTTCTTTTCTTCATTGGTGTAAGCTTGCATCATTGATTCATCCCAAGAAGTATCTTCTTGAGGTTGGCTAGCAAGTTCATCTGTATAATCTTTTAAAGATTCAGGTGTGAACTGACTATCGCAATATGGACAAACGATATATTGACTCTTACCATCAAAGTGAAGTGAACCACCACAGCAAGGACATTTAAATTGTTTGTTTGCCATAGTAATTATTTCTTATCTTCGTCATTAATTGGGCCGCCACATTCTGGGCAGAACTTAGGAACATTATTTGCTTCCTTTGGTTCCCAACCACATTTATTACATTTAATCCTTTTGGCTTCTGGTCTAGGTTTTCCGCAGTTAACGCAGAATTTACCGGTATTCACTTGACCACATTCACATGTCCAACCAGCATCTTCTTCTGGTTTTTTAGTGCCACATTCTGGGCAGAATTTGCCAGTGGTATGTGTACCACACTTAGGACAAGTCCAGCCACCTTCTGATGCCTTTTGTTGTTTTTCTTGTTCTGCTCTTTCATAGAAACCTTGAGCATTCATGCCACCAGCGTTGGCGGCCATATTTAAGCCATAGAAACCCATAGCTGCACCGTTAGCGTTGCTAGCAGCGTTCTTCATAGCTTCAGCTTGCGCTTCAACTAAAGTTGCACCAGCCATAGCTTGGTTTTTAGCGTAAACATTCTTTCTTTGTAATTCTTTGATTAAATCTTCATCTTCTTTTGGTAATGTGACACTACCTAAAGCGATAGAGACAACTTCGATACCACGTAAGGAACCCCATTTTTCATCAAGCGCATCATTCATCGCGTTTTCTAAATCAGTTAAATGGGTCATGATTTGGTTTGGTCTTAATTGCTTTTCACTTAAACGACCAAATGCTGGTTGTAAAGCGGAGATAAATTCTGTCTTTAATTGGCCATCTATTTGTCCTCTTGTGTAATTATCTGAGACGTTGCCACAGACATTTTGATAGAAGAGAATTGGGTTGGTAATCTTATAAGAATAAGAACCATTGCAACGGACAGAAACATCGATATCTAAACCAACGTTATTATCAACGATTCTAAATGGAACTGGATTTGGCGTTCCGAACTTGTTATCTAATAATTCCTTGGTGTTGAAGTAATAGACTCTTTGATCGCTACCGGTATCACCACCAAAGGTAATACGTCTACCCATAGTTTTGAATAAACCGATAACACTTTGTCCAAAGGAACCAGAGAAAATTGAAGATTCAGATTTGCAGTCGACTTTATAAGCGCCTGGTTCTGCAGAAAATTCAACAACCTTTCCTTGATCGACAATAATCATACATTGACCATCAGCAACGACAACGACAGAACCATCAGAAATGATGTTGTCACTACCTTTTGTGTTAGATGATACTTTACCATTGACTCTCTTTTGTCCTTTTGCGACTAAAACATCAACTGGTAATGCTTCACAATAGAAGTATTCTTTCCATTGGTCAGCAAGCGCGGTGCTCACTGCACCAGATAAAGCTCGAATTAAGCCCATAATATATCCTCCTGGATTTTCTTTTTTAGTTTATATATAAAAGTAGCGATTTTCAATCAATATAATATTTATGATTTATTAAAT
>JAEDDA010000042.1 GCA_016298185.1 Bacilli bacterium
GATTCTTGAATCTAGAAAATTAGCAAAAAAATAATTGGCGGAAGCCAATTTTTTTATTTTACGAATGAGTAATGACCCAAGCCAGCACTATTGCACCGGCAAGTAAGACTAATAAACCACTGACCAAAAGAACGATAGTAAGAACAATCTTTCTATCGGTTTTATTGTTCTTATTGAACTTTGGTTCGTTCTCGTTTCTTTTTTCTAGTTTTACATCTTTATATAACATAGCTTTATATTACCACACTATTCGTCTTCTTCACTCTTTGTATTTATTACAAGTAATTTTTCGACTGTATAGCCATCGATTTCTAAAATACGGAAATGATAATGAGAAAAGTCAAACTCATCATCCTTTTGAGCAAATCTATCTAATATTTCTTGACAGAAACCACCCGCGGTTGCGTAGTCGGTTTCAAAATCTTCATCATCAAATCCGATAAGTTCAAAGAAGTCATCGATATTCATTGCTCCATTAACAACGATACTGCCATCTTTATTAATGTAGTATTCTTCTTCCACTTCATCGGTTTCGTCAAAGATATCGCCAACGATTTCTTCTAAGATATCTTCCATAGTGATAATACCTTCGGTACCACCGTATTCATCGATGATAACTGCGACATGGATATGGCTAGATTTAAATTCTTGTAGCAAATCTAATAATTGGTGATTTCTCGGGATTATAAGAGGTTTATACATTAAAGCCCTAACATTAATCTCTTTATGCGCAAAAATCGCTCTAGCGACCGATTTAACAGGAAGAATACCAATAATATTGTCAATTGTGTCTTCGTAAACTGGAATACGGGAATGAATAAAGAATTCTTCATCTTTAATGACCTCATTAATATCGTCTTCGACATCTATTGCATAGACATCAACACGTGGAGTCATAATCTCATAAGCTTGGATATCATTTAAGTCAATCGCGTTACGAACTATTTCCGCACCTGTTTCTTCGACATCGCCAGATTCTTCAATCTCATCCACCATTTCATTTAAGACATCTTCATCGATATGTTCTTCTTCTTTTGATTTCTTTTTGAAGAGTTTGCCAATAAGTTCAAATAACTTAGAAATAGGCCAAACGAAGATAAAAAATAAAATTTCAAAGAATCTGATAATGTAAGCAAAGTTTAAAGCGAACTTATAATTAAATCTCTTTGCGAATGCTTTTGGTAAGAATTCGCAGAAGATAATAATAGTCACAGTCATGATAATTGTGGATAGTGTCGTCGCATAATTTGTGCCATTTTTATTATCTAAATACACTGCGATTGCCGCGACTAAAGAAGAAGCCAAAACATTCACGACGTTATTCGCGAATAAAATTGTGGCGATAGAGAACTCATATTTCTCTACAAGAGATAAGGCAAGTTTAGCTTTTTTGGAACCTCTACCACCTTTTTCGATATCTCTTTTGAGTTTATTTTTATCAACTAAAGAGTAAACCAAATCACTCGCTGAGAAGAATGCGCTTCCCACCGCACATATACCTATAACAACCCAATACCACCAGTAATACATATTATGCTTTTCTCGCTTTCTGGATATTAGGTTCACTAATGTCTTCAACTAATTCTTCCAAGACATCTTCCATAGTCACCATACCGATAACTTTTTTATTCTTATCTCTCACGATCGCGATATGGCTATGATGTCTTTTAAAACCATTAAATAAATCATCAATCATGATTTTAGAAGAAACGAAATATGGCTTTTTAAGCATGCGTCTCACAGGCATGCGTGGGTTTTCCATATATTGTTTAATATAGGTTTTGATATGTAAAACACCGATAAAGTTATCGAATGTTCCTTCATAAATTGGAATACGAGAATAATTTGTTTTTAATAAGATTTCTTGTAATTTATCGTGTGATAAACCTTTGATATCTAAAGCAAACATCTTTTCTTTTGGTGTTAAGACTTCTTTAACATTTGTATCTTCAAACTCTAAAGCGGATTGAATAATATCACCTTGTTCTTCTTCTAAGATACCTTCATCTGTAGTTTGTTCCACAGCGTTTTCAAAGTCTTCTTCGGTGAATTCTTCATCCTGACTAGTCTTAAAGATTTTATCAATTGCTTTAGCGAATAATTCAAAAAGAATAGAGATAGGTGTTAATAAGATAATGATGATATATAAAGGCCATGCAAAGACTGTAGCAATGGTATCGGGAATCTTCTTGGCGATAGTCTTAGGTAAAGTATCACCCGTAATATAAAGGACAAAAGTAATGACGATGGAAGAAATAAGAGGAATATATGGTTCCAGGTTTGTATAATTTACCATCCACGTATAAAACATGATTGTGCCAACAGTAGACATTAATACTGCCGCTAAATTGTTCGTGATTAAAACTGTACTAATAGTACGGTCATAATGGTCACATATTTTTAAGATTATTTTCGCGGTTTTACTACCGTCATCTGCTTTAACTTGGAACTTAAAGCGATTTACTAAACTAACGGCGGTCTCACAAGTTGATGAAAAGAAACTGATTACCACACATAAGCCGATAATCAACCAATACACCCACGAATAAGGATCATCCATCAGTTTACCACTTCCTATCTGAGCTCTAGGCTCGTAGCAATGATATTATCAAATAATTATCTATATGTAAAATGACCCCTAGGAGAATATAAGAAAAAGATATGCTTTAGCATATCTCTTCCTTAAAATATTTTTTTACGACTTAATCTTCGTCGTCTTCTTTTGCTTCTTTCTTGCCTTCTTTCATTTCGGCAGCGATTTCTTTAACCCAATTGACTTTACCGACTTCACCTTGGACAAGTCCATCTGGTGCCATGACATCAGCAATTAATTGTTTCGCTCTTCTCATAGAAAGACCGGATTTAACTTTGAAGATTAATGGGATTTCAGCGTAGATGTTCTTTTCAGATGCATCACCCACTGGAATTGTGGAATCTTTATAATCTTCTGGATTGAGGGCGAAGTATAACTTCAAACTCTTACCAGCGATTGTTAATTTGACATATGTCTTGCGGTGTAAACGGAATGTGTCACCAGAATTGCTAACACGAGATTTCACGCCATAAGCAAGAATGTCATTCTTTAATTCGTTATAGTTATCTTTCATTTCTTTTTCCGCGGAAGTAATTCTTTCTTGGAATGGGATGCGAATGATTTTGGCTTTTTCAACTTCTGGTTCTGGAGCTGGCTCTGGAACTGGTTCAGGAACTGGTTCTTCCACGACTGGCTCTGGTTCAGGTTCCGCAACTGGTTCTGGTTCTGGCTCAGGTTCAGGTTGTGGTTCTGGTTTTGCCTCTTCTTTATAGTAAACTGGTCGTTCTTCTTGTTGTGCAGGAGTGGCACCAATACCATTGAAGTATTGAACGATTAATGGAGCGGAGAAATTAACAGCAGGTTGACTTGGTTGTTGTGCTGCTCTAATTTCTTCACGGATCATATCTCTGATCTTAGCCATCATTTCTTCTTCACTCATACGTGGTTCTTCTTCCACTGGAGGTTCTTCTTGGAAACTTGGAGTTGGTTCAGCATCAAGAACAATTTCAGGATCTTCTTCAGGTTGTTCGATTTGTTTCTTGCTAGATTTGGCATATTTGATTGTGTGAATCATTGCAAAGATATATGCGAGCAAAGCAAGAACAACTGCGATAATGCTTAATCCCATAACGGCAACTGCCATAATCTTGTTGCTCATTTGAGGTTCTTTGCTTAATAAATAATAGACATAACCTGTAGGAGTAGAAGTATTACCTAAAGTATAGTTTGCAAAGTTAGCGGCGAATTCTGCGACTGCAAAACCTGCGACTAACAAAAGGATATAAGGTAATACCATAATTGCGCGGCGTTTTTTAATGCTAAAGACTAACATTAAGACAAATGCAACGACAAGCAATAACACAATGCTTAAAACAACAATACTATTTGGTAAATAATGTGCCATATCAAGCTTCCATGGCATAAACATAGTAAGTAGTTGTGCTAAATGTGTGGCGAATAATTTGCCATTAAGAGCAAATACCACGAAGAATACTGCCCAACAGGCAATTGCAATTAAGCCGAATATTAAAAGGGCGACAACTGTTTTTTTCATAGATTTTGATTTATCCATAAAAAAATCCTCCTAAATTAAAACTATTACAATTTTATCGCATATGCGCGAAAAGTTATAGCAAAATTTTACAAATAACGCGCAATTTGCGCATATTTTCGCATTAACTAGACATTATAAACATTAATAAAAACTCATCTCGAGGATAAAGGCTATTACCAGTTTTTACCAACTCCATCTAAGCAAGTAAGCTTGAAATTATTTATTGGTCCTCACTAGGAGTCAACACAAATCACTGTGCCAAACCGCTCAACCTAGCCATTAAATACCGCACTTGTCATTTGTTCATTTCTAGTAACAGACATAACATCAATTTCTCACTTATTGAAATAATAAACATGATCAATTGTGTTTCGATTAGAAGGTGTTCCAAAAGTGTAATAAATCTCTATCCAACATTTCCCACATCACTATAGAATCAACTTTCCAACGCGTACTGTTCGAGCAAATAATTATCCGCAACATATTACTTTTTATACTTAGAAGGAATAATTTTAAGAAGCAATTTAACACCTTCTTCATTAATAACATCAGAAAGATATTTTTTGCCATCATCAGGCTATAAATTCAGTTGTCCACAAATTTTAGACAACTTACAAAATGCAAACGCCCTTTCGTTTTTTGATAACACCCTGTTTTCTATATAATGCATCAAGATAAATAAAAATATATTTGTTACATTACAATTTCATAATTAAAAAATTTTTCTTGAAATTCTACCTGTTTTTTTATTTCCTCTTGAGTAAATACGATACCTTCCGGTACAACTATCCATTTATCTTCAACATCATTGATTCTATGAATTATGGCCAATATTACTCCTTCAAATTCTTTTAATGGTTTATTTACTCCTAGTACATAGGCATCTTGTTCTTCACCATCAGGTGCAATAACCCCTTCGACATATCCATAATTGACTGAATAAAAAATATCCTTATGTTTTGGATGATATGTTCCTAATGGTCTATCTATTATAACTTTCACCTTATTACCAATCATTTATGTCACCTAAAATAAACAATATCTATCGTTCAAGGACAAATCAAATATTTCATTTATCTTCGCCTAATTTCAATAAGGTGTGATTTAATCAAAGAAAAAAGGCTAACGCATTTCTGCATTAACCTTCATTTTTTATGTTGGCATGCTTACAGTGTTTTAACATAACACTACACTTTGTTTAAGTTATACTACAACACCACAATCTTTGTTTTTGTTTAAAGTGATTGCTTTATAAATGAATAATCCAATAACAAAAAGTGAGAACAAGAAAATAGCACCTTGAGTAAATAACTGCATTAAATACATAGAGCTATCATTTCCATTTTCAGAGAAGGTTTTGATTAAACTAAATTCCATCATTTGAATTGTATATAACGCTCCAATTAGGCCAAAAAAAGACAAGACAAATTGTCTATCTGTTTTATCTTTCTTCACTAAGTTTTTGATGGTAAAAATCATTTTTAACGTACCGTATAAAGCATAAGCGTAAATAAACCAATCAATAAAATAGTGAGGAAAGTCCTTATATAGGATTGGTGACATACTCCCACCACTTAAAGAAGTGGGGGCTTCTTGCTCGATGACTCTAAC
>JAEDDA010000043.1 GCA_016298185.1 Bacilli bacterium
AACTAAAGATGAAGGTAACTATATTTTATTATTGGATGAAATTCAAAATTTAGATTCTCTGAGGAACTCTTTTAACTAGTGTGTAACAAAAAATCAAAAATGTTTCACACTAATTTATATTATGTTACAATGTATTTGCAAGAGGCTTACTTATGCCAAATATCAATGAATTATTACGCGAAAAAAACCAGTTATTAGAACAAATAAAATCTTTGTTATACGGTTCAATAGAATTGAGAAAAAAAGATGGCAAGCAATACATCTATGTTCATTATCGTCAAGATGGTGTTTTAACCACGAAATATGCTGGTGAATATTCAGATGTTTTGTATAACTTGATTAGAAATAATACTGAATTATCTAAGAATCTCAAAAAAAGATTAAAAGAGATTAACAAAATCCTTAAGGAACTCAATTATGTTGAAACTAAAGGCGTTGCTGAAAAAGTTGCTGTTAACATAGATTTAGCTAGAAGGTACCTTGTTGATTCTATTTATAAACAAGCTATGTTAGAAGGTGTAGCAACTACATATTCAGACACCGAAACAATTGTTAATGGTGGGAAAGTCAAAGACATGACCGCTTCCGATATTAACAAAGTCATCAATCTTAAAAGAGCATGGGAGTTCATTACGTCAGTTGATTTAGCAAATTACCCAACAAATTATGCAGTCTTGTGTCAAATCAATCAAATAGTGGAGAACGGTTTTTCTTTAACCGCAGGAAGAATGAGAAGTGTGCCGGTTATTATTGGCGGTTCTACTTATATTCCTCCAATTCCGTTTGAAGACCAAGTTAAGCAAGATTTATACGACATGTTAAATAATGAAGAAGGAATCGATCTCGCTATTGATTTAATTTTATATGTCATGAAAAAGCAATTGTTCTTAGATGGTAATAAAAGAACAGCAATTATATTTGCAAACCATTATTTGATATCACATGCATTAGGCTTAATAGTAGTTCCAGCGGATAAAGTTGAGGAATACAAAAAAGTCCTTGTTTCATATTATGAAAACGAATTAATGAAGCCAAACATTGCTAATTTCTTGAAAGAGAAATGTTGGATTAAGATGGAGTGATGCATTATTGCAAATAGCGGTGGACATGTTTCCATCTACTTAAAAAGCTCGTCATACTTTGTTTCAGGTGGTGAAAAAGACATATCATTTGTTGCTTCCACGAATAAAAGGCTATACATATCTGATTTCGGTACATGTTGAGACTGTAGCATGTCTACGACTAAAAGAGCGATAGGGTCTATCACTTATTATATTTATATAATAAACCATAAATATCAAGAAGAATAGGTGGCAGCAACATGCTGTTATCTATTTTTTGATAAGCAAAAATTATAAAGTAGACAAAAAAGTAGACTAGAAAATAGACTAAACAGTAGACAAAAACATAAACACTTTTAACGATATAATTGACAAAAGTCTCATTACTGACAAAAATGTCGACTTTGCCTTTTAAACCTTTTAATAGTGTGCTATATTAAAGTCGACAAAAGTCTCAGTACTGAGGAGATTGGAGAATGTAAATGTTTCAACGCGATGTGTATCTAAAAGAATTAATAAATAAGAAACAAAATCATCTTGTTAAAGTTATCACCGGGATTAGAAGATGTGGCAAATCTTATCTTTTAAACGAGATTTTTTATAATTACTTAATTGAGAAAGAGAACGTTCCAAATGATCACATCATTAAGTTTGCTTTTGACAACGACGAAGATATAGCACTACTGGACAAATATTTATCTGATCAACCAACAGTGATTGAAAAGAACAATCAAAAAATAGTGAACAGCAGAAAGTTTCTTTTATATATAAAGGATTTGGCTTTAGATAATGAACAATATTATTTGTTATTAGATGAAATTCAAAACTTGGATGACTTTGTTAGGGTTTTGAACGGTTTATTAAGACATGAAAATTATGATGTCTACGTCACTGGAAGCAATTCAAAGTTTTTATCTAGCGAAGTGGATACAGAATTTGGCGGTAGGGGGGATAGAATTCATTTGCTCCCATTAACATTTACTGAATTCTTAACTGGCACGAACCTTGATGAATATACAGGCCTAAAAGTGTATGAAAGATATGGCGGAATACCACTGGTTCAACTACAAAAAAATGATTTTGGAAAAGCGAAGCAGGCTACTTCAATTTTAAATGAAACATATATTAAAGATGTTAAAGACAGACATCCTAATGTTAATGTAAATAATTTGAATGATACTTTAAATGTAGTTGCTTCAATGATTTCAACTTCAATTAATCCTTCAAAGATCGAAAGAACTTTCAAAAGTGTTTATAACATTGACGTAACAAATGACACGATAGGGAATTATATTTTATGGTTTGAGGAAGCTTATTTGCTTAATAAAACACTCAGATATAACGTGAAAGGGCGTCATTATATTGGAACTCCTTATAAAATATATTTTGAAGATGTTGGAATAAGAAATGCAGCATTAAACTTTCGAGAAGTTGATGAGACCGATATCATAGAAAACATTGTTTATAATGAACTTAGATATCGTGGTTTCAATGTTGATGTCGGCATTGTAACAATTAAAAAGAAAACGGATCGAAAAGATAAAAATGGTAATTGGATATATACAGATGTGGACACCGAATGTGATTTTGTTGCCAATAAGGGAGATAAAACATACTACGTTCAAGTTGCTTTAACGATAGACACTTTAGAAAAGAAAGATCAAGAATATGAATCTCTTAGAAATATTCCGGATTCTTTTAAAAAAGTAATTATTGTAAAAAATGAAGGACTTCACTATCGAACTAGTGAGGGCTTCTTGAGATTAAGTTTATTAGATTTTTTGACAAACATTGATTCATTAGATTGGTAATGGACATGTTTCCATCTACTTAAAGCTCGTCATACTTTGTTTCGGGTAGTGAAAAAAGGCATATCATTTGTTGTTTCCACGAGTAAAAGGTTATACATAACTAATTTCCGTACATGCTGAGATTGTTGTTAGTTTTACTCTTACAAAGCAATCTCAATTTTCAATTTTTTGAACAACAAAAATCTCATTTTAAAAAACAAATATCTTATAAAAATGTGCTTATTGGCCCTACACATATGCGCGAAATGGTGAAATAATAAGAATTGGTCAAAAGCCAAAAGGAGAATATATGAAACAATCTACAAAGATTTTGTTTGCCTCTTTATTAGCTGTTTCATTAACTACATCTCTTGTCGCTTGTGGTAACAATAAGAAACCACATACACACAACTATGTCTTCGATAGTTTTGAATGGACAAAATTAGCTGAAGGCTATAGTGCAGTCGCACGTTTAGTGTGCGCTGAAGACGGAGAAAGTATTGTTCAAGATGCCGAAGTTGCTCTCACTGAAACAATCCCTGCAACTTGCGAAGAACAAGGCAGCAAGACATACACAGCTACATATGGCGAACACACAGACACAAAAGTGGATCATACCGCCGCACTCGGTCATAGCTATGTGAAAACAACTTTCAACGAAAAGAGCTTTGTTTATGAATGCGAACATTGTCACGAAAAGTATTATGACGTAACTGTAGCAGGCACCACTTATTTCTTAAGAGGCAAAGTTACTTTAGAACCAACATTTGATACAACTGGTACACTTGTTGTTAGCTTCTATAACTTTGATGAAACTAAACAAGAATTCACACACATCACAACACCTAGCACAGGAACATTCCCATACGATTTAAATATCGAACTTCCAGAATTTAGTAATGGTTCCGTCTATGCTGGTGATACCACCGCAAAAACGTTAAATGTTGATGGCTACATTTTCCTTACTAAAACCATTAGAAGTGCTAGTAGCAACGCTGTTGAATTAAATGTTGCTTTACCAATGGCTAAAGTCATCAACACTGATAATTTATTAACATTTGCTCCTGAAGATTTCGACACCATTTATCCAAATATGACAATGAAACTCGAAATCAGAGCAGGCGAACTAATTTCCGGTTCCATTGGTCCGGACACACTCTTACAAACGGTTACCGCTTTAAGAAAAGATAGTTTCCAACTTCCATCAAATACCGATGGTTTTGCTTATCAGCATCCAACAAAAGACTTAATGGGTTATTCAAATAATTCCAACTCTGCAGCAATTAATTATTCTCTTGGAGGATCAATTTCTGCTTCAGCAAATAAGGTTGTTTACTGTGTTTGGGATGAAAATCATTCTTTCGATGAAGAACATGTTGAAGTCTTAGTGGAACCAACAATGGAATCAGAAGGTTCAGCAAGATACTACTGCCAAACTGTCGGTCACTCCGATTACGAAGATCGCCCAATTGCAAAAGTTAAATACACATTTATCGAAGCAGTGGTTGAAAAAGATGGCAATACAGTTCTTTCAACCACAATTTCTCAAGGTACATTCAAAGTGGGCGATGTTATTTCTATTTGTTTAGATAACAAATTTAAAGATGTCACCATTAAGACTATTGAGAAAAACCACGAATCTGTTCAAGAAGCTTCTGCGGGTGACGCTGTTGGAATCGGTATTGATTCTTCAAAACTCGCTACAAGTGAAGTTCAACCTGGTTTATTAATCACTGAACCTGGAAAACACCTTTTAACAAACGAAATTGATGTTATTGGTCGTGTTTACACAACAGAAGAAGGTGGAAGACATATACCAATTACGAATGGTTATCGTCCAACATTTGAAATTAATGGTCGAGAAGTTCCTGGTACAATTACTTGGGACACCAATTTTCTTCCTGAAGGACTCGAGCCTGGTTTTGAAACTGAACAAAATGAATATTTAACTATCACATTTTATTCACCAGTGTATTTACCAAACGGTACTACTATTTACGCTAAAGAAGGCAGTGGTAGTAGTGCGAAAACTACTGCAGAGTTCTCTGTTGATGCAAGAAATACACTTATAGCGTTTGTTTCCGACAACTATTCCGTTGATGGTGGAGAAAACAAATTAATCTATACTGATATAGCTAGAATGCCAACACAATACGATTATGAACATTCATATCGTTTAAGAGGATTCGACGAAAGAACAGCTGTTTCCGCTTCAGAAGAAACAAGCTTTGCTCCAAATCAAGTTATCCCAGCTAATATGCGCAAAGTTTATATGCTTAACGCTATTTGGGGTGATGCTATGTTTACTGCTAAACCAACAGCTATCGAAAACGTAGCTGGTCGTGGAACTGTTGTTACACTTGAAGTTAGAGGCGTCGCTGTTAATCTCGGTGATGAATTAAAGATTCGCTTAGCAGATGGCACAATCCAAGATACTGTAGTTACAGGCATTCAAGTTGGCAGCGCTAGTCAAAATACAGCTAATGTAGGAGAAACCGCAAAACTCATAGTTAGAGGCGTTTCTCTCGACACACTTTCATTAACAAACTGCTTCATTTGGGCAAAATAATTACTTGTAATTAGAAA
>JAEDDA010000017.1 GCA_016298185.1 Bacilli bacterium
GAAGAACAAGAAATTGCACTTGGGAAGACTTTAACATCACTTCCAACTTCAACTACATCTTTGAAGATATCGATTAAATTTCCGGAAACTGTAATAACATCTAATGGTTTATCAAGTTTTCCGTTTTTAATTAAGAAACCTGATGATTGTAATGAGAAGTTACCAGATTGTGGATTTAAACCAGCATGTAAACCAGTAACAGATGTGATGTAAACGCCATCGTTAACATCCTTAAATAATTCTTCTTGGGTCTTTTTGCCAGGCTTTAAAGACATGAAGAATGGAGATATACCCATTTTACCACCGCCTCTAGATGCGTTACCGGTTGTTTCAACGCCTTCTTTCGCAGCAGTTGTTAAATTATATAAATAGGTTTGTAGGACACCATTCTTGATAATTGCTTTATTGTAGGTTGCTACACCTTCATCATCAAACCATCTTGCGAAAACATTTCTTTGAAGTGGTTTATCTTCGATTGTGATCTTTTTGGAAGCAATCTTTTGACCTAATTTTCCAATAAATAAGGATGAACGTTTTTGCACTTCCTCAGCATCGGCATTACTGACATAGAAGCTCAAGAAATCCTTAACAACAGAGGGACTTAAGACTGCTTTGTAGGTGTTAGATTCACAAGCCTCGCCACCTAATTGACTAACTGTTTTTCTGACAATCTCTTTTGCGGTTTCTTCAGGTTTGAATTCTGCAAAATTGTTGCCTAAATAGATATCGAAACCAGATTTTGTTTGTTCATTTTCTCTAGCAACCGCTTCACCAAAATAGACAAAATAATTTAATTTTTGCGTTAATTTAAGGCCTTTTGAGTTCATAATTGTGGTACTAGAAGCTTCTTCTTCATATCCAACATCGGCAACTTCAATAATTCTTGGGTCGCCGTTTTTAATCAAGTTTTCAAAATCAAATAATTTCTTCATTTTCTCATCGACTGAGATTTTTTCTAATTCTTTGTTGAAAGTATTAACTTTCTTGTATTTCTTTGATCCTTCAAAAATGAATGTTGGATCATCATTTTCGATAACTTTTGCATTAGCAACTATCTCATCAACAAGGTACTTTGCCTTTTGTGCACTCCATGAATCGCATGTCGCAGTACCAAATTTACCATTTAAAATACCTCTGGCACGAATGACCATGGATTTATTTGAAGAGTAGTTATCAACTTCGCTGTGGAACAAAGAAAAGCTTAAAGAATATGTTTCGCCGACATATAATTCGGCATCTTCTAATCCTGCTTGTTTAGCAAGTTCAAAAAACTTATCGTATTTCATTATTTAAGTTCTCCTCCGCGACCACCGACGGTGATTTCGCTAACTCTTAATGTAGGTTGACCAACAGATGTTCTAATGGAACCAGAGGCAGCACCACACATGCCTTCAGCTAAGGCTAAGTCGTTTCCGACCATATCGATCTTCTTAAGAATTTCATCGCCGCGACCGATTAATGTTGCGCCTTTAACTGGTTCACAAACTTTACCATCACGGATGATATATGCTTCTGAACAACCGAAGTTGAATTCCCCAGTTGTTGGATCAACGGAACCACCGTTGAAGCTAACTGCGTATAAGCCTAACTTTGTGGCTTTAATGATTTCTTCAGGTGTGCTCTTGCCATTACAAATGTATGTGTTGGACATACGAGATGTTGGGCAATATTTGTAGTTTTGTCTACGACAAGAACCATTACCACCTTTATTCATTCTTCTACCGTTAAAGTCATCAATCATGTAGTTAACTAACTTACCGTTTTTGATGAGTAAACGTTTTTCTCCTAAGTTACCTTCATCATCGATATCGATTGAGCCCCAACCATTTGGAATGGTGCTATCATCGACTGCACTGACGACTGGAGAAGCAATCATGTCTCCGTCTTTTCCTGTAAAACAGGATAAGCCTCTAGAAACAGCGGATGATTCTAATGGGTGACCACAAGATTCGTGGAATAAGACACCGCCCCAACCGTTTCCGATGACAACTGGCATCTTTCCACTTGGACATTCTTTTGCATCAAGCATTAATAATGCTGTTTTCGCCGCTTTTAAAGCCTTTTCTCTTGGGCTAACTTTAGTTCTATAGTAGGAAATGTCTTGTTGGCATCCTGGTCCTTCAAAGCCTGTTTCAAAGCCGTTTTCATTTGCGACGACAACGGCGTAATGTAAACGACCGAATTCTGTATCGCGTTTGAACCATTTTCCTTTGGAATTAAAGACTGCAACGAATCTATGATTGGAACCAAATCCACCAATGTATCTAACGATTCTTGGATCTTTAAGTTCTGCAATTGCATCTGTTCCTTCTCTAATAAGAGCAATCTTTTCTTCTCTAGAAACATTGTCATAACTGTTTATAACAGGGTTACGATTTTTACATCTAATCATTTCGAGTTTTTCAACCGTGATTTTTCTTTCACCTTTAAAAGATGAACGTAAAGATTGCGCTAAAGAAATTAAACCTTTTTTAGTTAAATCATTTGTGTATCCATATACGCATTGATTTTCTTTTAGTAAACGTAAACCAACACCATTCATGGAATTAGATGTTGAGGTTTCAACTTTACCATTTTCAATACTTAATGATTGAGCACGAGAATCTTCATAGAAAATTTCTGCATAATCAGCACCTGTAGCAAGCGCTTCATTAAGAACTTCAATAGCTAATTTTTTACTAACCATATTTGTCCTCCTTTGTACTAAATAGTGAAGGAATTATAACATAATTAATTGCTATTTATAGCGAAATACTCAAAATTTTACCGAATTAGAGTAAACTAACAACAAATTTCCTTTATAATAATTGCTAGAGGTAACCTTATGAATAAATATATGCGTATGGCTATTAGCGAGGCCAGAAAAGGTATTAGAGCAGGACATGGTGGTCCTTTTGGTGCGGTCATTGTTAAAGATGGCGAAGTCATTGGAAAAGGTCATAACCAAGTTCTAAAAAACAACGATCCAACATGCCATGGTGAAATGATGGCAATCCATAAAGCTTGTAAAAAGTTAGGAACATTTGATTTAAGTGGCTGTGAATTATACACAACAGGAGAACCATGCCCAATGTGTATGTCAGCGATTCTCTGGGCCAATATTGAAAAGGTATATTACGGATGTAATATCATTGACACAGAAGAAATCGGATTCAGAGATGCAAAATTTTATAAAATGCAACAACCTGGTGAAAGAGAAAAACTCGTTATTGAATTAGATAGAAAAGCCTGTCTGAAGTTATATAAAGAGTACATCGGTTTAAATCACAAAATTTATTAAAATAAAAGACTGGAGAAATCCAGTTTTCTTTTGGATAATTATAAACATGAGTTGGAAGAAGAATCTAAAGCCTCAAGCTGGCGATATATTAAGAGTTCATCGTAAAACTGGCTACTATCATTACGGTATTGCAATTTGCAATAACCGTGTGGTTCATTTCACTGCGGGTGATGAAGACTTAGCTAAGAATAAAAAAGATATGAAGATTATTGAATCATCGCTCGATAGATTCTTGCTTGGTGGAAGATTAGAAATCGAATCTCCTTATCGCGCTTCATACGAACCAGAAATTGTTGTGGAAAGAGCAAAAAGCTATGTAAATTCCCAACGTTTTAATGGAAAATACTACAATTTCGTCACAAATAACTGCGAACATTTTGCTAACTTTATCTACTATGGCGAATGTGTTTCGAAGCAAGTAAAAGTAGGCACCGCAGTGGCTGCGACAGTTGTTGCTGGTGTACTAGGCGCTGGCGCAATTATTACAACCGCGAAAAAAACAAAATCAAAACCAAAGAATAAGAAATAATCAATAATTTTTTCAGGCAATTTAAAAAATATTACATATTTTTCATATTTGAAAACATTTTATATAAATGTTAATTTAAATAATGCATTATGGCTTATTACTATATTTGTTTACATTGATTTCTCTATGAGGGGAATTTTTAATTTTTCTCTAGAGAAGCAGAGGAGGAAAATGAATGTATAAAAGTAATTACCTAAACAATCTTCTGAATGATGTAAAAGCTAAATACTCAAACGAACCTGAGTTTTTGGCTGCTGTCGAAGAGTTTTTAGACTCTATGGATTTCTTAGTTGAAAAGGATCCAAAAATTGAACAATACTCCATTTTAGAAAGATTAGTAGTGCCTGAAAGAATTATTCAATTCCGTGTACCATGGGTTGATGATTCTGGAAAAATCCAAGTTAACACGGGCTATCGTGTCCAATTTAACTCTGCGATTGGACCTTACAAAGGTGGCATGAGATTTGACAAATCAGTCAATCTCTCAATTCTCAAGTTCTTAGGATTTGAACAAACATTTAAAAACAGCCTTACCGGATTACCAATGGGTGGCGGTAAAGGCGGCTCTGACTTCAATCCACGTGGAAAGAGCGATGGTGAAGTTATGAGATTTTGTCAGTCATTTATGACTGAATTCTATCGTCACATTGGACCTAACACCGACGTTCCTGCTGGCGACTTAGGTTTTGGCGCTCGTGAAATTGGCTATATGTATGGTCAATACAAGAGAATCGTTAATGAATGGTCTGGTGTCTTCACTGGTAAGAACGTTTCTTATGGTGGATCATTAGGTCGTCCTGAAGCAACGGGTTATGGACTTTGTTACTTCGCTGAAGAAATGTTAAAAACATACTTCAAAACCGATTTCAAAGGAAAGAAAGTAATCATTTCTGGTTCTGGTAAAGTCGGGTCTATGGCGCTTAAGAAAGTTGTTGAATTAGGCGCAACAGTTGTCGGCATGAGTGACATTAATGGTTATGTTGCTGATCAAAATGGATTAAATGCTGACGAAATTATTGAATTAGCAAAAACTAAAGGTGAATTCGTTAAAGACTATGTTGCAAAACATCCAAATGTCCAACACAGTGATTGTTCTAGAGACTTATGGAATGTTCCTTGTGAAATCGCAATGCCATGCGCTACTCAAGGCGAAATCAATTTAGAAAACGCTAAACAATTAAAGAAGAATGGCTGTTACATGCTCGCTGAAGGTGCGAATATGCCATGTGACTTAGAAGCTATTCGATTCTTCAATGAAAATGAAGTTTTATTCTCACCTGGCAAAGCCAGCAATGCTGGTGGTGTTGCAGTTTCTGGTTTAGAAATGAGTCAAAACGCAATGCACTTATCATGGACATTTGAAGAAGTTGATGAAAAACTCAAAGGCATTATGAAGAACATCTTCAAACAATGTCATGAGACTGCAGTCAAATTTGGACAACCAAGGAACTTAGCTTTAGGTGCTAACATTGCTGGTTTCCTTAAAGTATACGATGCGATGCTCGCACAAGGTGTCTGCTAATAATGAATAAAAGAATAGTGGTTGCTCCACATATCCTACTTCCACGTAAAGGGACTGATATGTCCGCGTATGCTGTCATTGCTTGCGATCAGTTTACTAGCCAAGTCGAATATTGGAACGACTTGAAAGACATGATTGGTGATAAGCTATCTACTTTCCATATGATTTATCCAGAAGCATATTTGGAAAGCACAAATCAAAGCGAATATATTCAAAACATAAATCAAACAATTAATTCTTATCTAAAAGATAATCTGCTCGTCGATATGGGTGAATGTTTTATCCTTGTTGAAAGAGTTACCGCTTATGGTGTTAGAAGATTAGGCTTAGTTATTTCCATCGACTTAGAAGAATACTCATATGAACGTGGAGTCCCATGCTCAATTAAAGCTAGTGAAGCCACAATCGTGGAAAGAATTCCTCCAAGATTAAAGATTAGAAAGGACGCACCAATCGAACTACCTCATACACTCCTACTTTTTGACGATAAAGAAAAATCAAACATTGAACAACTTTACGCAAAGCGTAAAGAACTTGATTTATTGTACGATTTTGAACTTAATCAAAATGGTGGTCATATTCGTGGCTATTTAGTTAAGGATACAGAAACCGTTATTAATAAATTCAATGATATTTATAAGAAGAATAATAATGGTTTGATGTTTATTGTCGGTGATGGAAACCATTCCTTAGCTACCGCAAAAGCACACTGGGAAAATATTAAGAAAAACCTAAGCAAAGAAGAACAAGAGAATCATCCTGCTCGATTTGCTCTAGTGGAAGCAAATAATGTCTATGATGAGGGCATTATCTTTGAACCTATTCACCGCATTTTGTTTAATGCCGGTAACTTCCAAAATGAACTTAATGCGTTAGATGGAAATGGTCAATTGGCCTATTCATATAGTAAAAAAGATAGCAAAAAAGCCATTAAAACCACAAAAAGCGCTGCAGAAACCTATCAAAACATCCAAAAACTTATCGATGAGAATTTGAAGAAACATCCAGAAATGAAAGTCGATTTTATTCATGACGAATCTTCTGTCTTAGAGATTGCGGACAAGAACCCTGATAGTTTAGCGATCGTTATGCCTGCATTAGAAAAGAGCGATATTTTTGAATTTGTCGCTAAAGATATGGTGTTACCTAGAAAGAGTTTCTCAATGGGTCACGCCAGTGAAAAAAGATACTATCTCGAAGCTAAGAAAATTGCCTAGAGAACAATACATATAGTTAGAAAGGAGTTATCCTACATGAAAGGAAACAGAATTTATAATTTCTCTGCTGGACCAGCTATGTTACCAGAAGAAGTTTTGGAACAAGTAGCAGCAGAAATGCTTGATAAAGATGGATCAGGCATGTCGGTCATGGAAATGAGCCACCGTTCTAAGGTTTATCAAAACATTATTGATACCGCAGAAGCTGACTTAAGAAAACTTATTGGTATTCCAGACAATTACAAAGTCTTATTCTTACAAGGCGGTGCCACATTAGCGTTCTCAATGATTCCAATGAACTTCGCTACAAATGGTAAAGTGGATATCATCCACACAGGCGTTTGGACAAAGAAAGTTATTAAAGATACAAAATTATATGCAGATGTTAATATTGTTGCCTCTTCTGAAGAAGATGGATTTAGACATATTCCAGATGTTAAAGGTTTAAAATTCCGTCCCGATGCAGACTATGTCTACATCTGTGATAACAACACAATATATGGTTCTAAATATAAAGAATATCCAGATACAGGTGACATTCCACTAGTGTGTGATATGTCTTCATGTTTCTTGAGTGAACCAATTGATGTTAAAAAGTTTGGCTTAATCTATGCTGGCGCTCAAAAGAATGTTGGTCCTGCTGGTGTTACAATAGTAATTATCAGAGAAGACTTATTAGCAAGAGCACCAAGAGTTCCTCTTCCAGCTTATTTGGACTATAGAATCCATGCTGAAAATGGTTCTATGTATAACACCCCACCAACATTTGCAATTTATGTATGTGGTTTAGTCTTCAAATGGTTATTAAAGACCGGTGGTCTTGAAGCCCGTAAAGCTATCAATGAAGAAAAAGCGAAAATCTTATATGACTATTTAGATCAAAGCAAACTATTCAAACCATATGTTGATAAAGATTCCCGTTCATTAATGAACGTTACATTTAGAACACCATCTGATGAAATGGATGCTGAATTCTTAGAAGGCGCAAAGAAATATCGTTTCACCAACTTAAAAGGTCATAGATCTACAGGTGGTTTACGTGCTTCCATTTATAACGCAATGCCAATCGATGGCGTTAAAGCTTTAGTGGCTTATATGAAAGAGTTCGAAGAAGCTCATAAATAGGTACAGATTATGAAAGTATTTTGTTTAAATAAAATTTCTCCAGTCGGATTAAAAGTTTTACCAAAAGAATACGAAGTATCCACAGAAAGTATTGAAGGCGCTGATGCCGTAATGGTTAGAAGTGCTGCGATGCACGAAATGAAATTACCAGAAAGCGTCTTATGTGTCTCTCGTGCAGGTGCTGGTGTTAACAATATTCCTTTAGATGTTTATGCAAGTGAAGGCGTTGTTGTTTTCAATACGCCTGGTGCTAATGCAAACGCAGTTAAAGAATTAACAATTGCTATGATGCTTTTAGCAGCTCGTGATATTCGTGGATCTATGGAATGGGTCAAGGAGAATAAAGGCGACGAATTGATTAATAAATCAATGGAAAAAGCCAAAAGCGCATTTGCTGGTACAGAAATCATGGGTAAAACCTTAGGTATCATTGGCTGTGGTGCTATTGGTGCTTTAGTTGCTGATGCTGCTTGTAAATTAGGCATGCGCGTATTAGGCGTTGAACCAAGCGCTGCCACAATTGAACGCAATAAAGATTTATTAAAAGATACCAAAATCGTTTCTATGGATGAAATGATTAAAGAAGCTGATTATATCTCCGTTCACGTTCCATTAATGGACGCCACAAAAGGTATGATTAATGCAAATTTATTAGCTAAAGCTAAAGATGGCGTTATTATCGTTAATGCCGCTCGTGATTCGTTAGTTAATGACGATGATATGAAAGAAGCATTAGCTTCTGGCAAAGTTCGTAAGTACGTTACAGACTTCCCTAACTATAAATCCGCCAATACAGACGGCGTAGTCGCGATTTCACACTTAGGCGCATCAACAGAAGAAGCCGAAGATAATTGTGCCGCTATGGCCGCAAAAGAAATCGTTGATTTTATCGAAAATGGAAACATCATTAATTCCGTTAACTATCCAAGAATTGATTTAGGTCCAAAAGGTGCTGCAAGAAGAATGGTTGTTCTTCATAAAGCATCACTTGATAGTAACGAAATTATTAAGATTGTTGGCGAATGCAGAAACATCTTGAAATTCGCAACTGGAGTTAAAGGCGAATATGCCGCTACAGTTATCGAATTAGAGAAAAAACCTGGTGTTGATACATGTCCAAGAGCGCAATTAGAAGTACTCCCAGGAATAATCAAAGTTAGAGGCATCCATTAATCAAAATTTTTGAGCCAAAACAACAAAAAAGCGATGAACTTGAATCATCGCTTTTTGATTTCTTTTCAAACTATTTAATGATGGTTCCGGCCTTCTCTAAGAAAGCGTCTTTTGCAGCCACTAATGATGAAATTATTGCTGTTTTGCCTGGTTTTTCGCTTAAAAACTTAACACATGCATTAACTTTTGGATACATACTACCTTTTGCAAAGTAGTCCCCTTTCATGTATTCTTTCAACTCGTCAACAGTCACTTTTTCAAGTTTTCTTTCGGTTGGCTTTTTGAAGTCGATATAGACATTATCCACAGCAGTCAAAATCACTAAATAATCAGCGTCAACTAATGCTGCGACTTTCGCGGAAGCATAGTCTTTATCGATAACTGCGGCGATACCTTCTAATTTGCCATCTTCATGACGAATCACTGGAATACCTCCACCGCCAGCACAGATAACAACATGGCCTTTACCGACTAATTCAGAAATGGAATCTTTTTCGATGATGTCGATTGGTAGTGGGGAAGCAACTACTCTTCTCCAACCTCTTCCAGCATCTTCTTTCATTGTGTATCCCATCTTAGCAGCAATTTCTTTGGCTTCTTGTTCGCTATAGAATGCACCAACTGGTTTACTTGGTGATTGGAATAATGGATCGTTCTTATCTACTAAGACTTGGGAAACAACTGTAACGACATTTCTTTGAATACCTTGTTCTTTGAGCTCGTTATCAATTGCGTTTTGAATATGGAAACCGATATAGCCTTGGCTCATAGCACCACATTCTGGGAATGGCATATCAGGGACGCTTTTAGCGTCAGTGAACGCTAAGTTAATCATTCCGACTTGTGGACCATTGCCATGAACAATGATTACTTCGTGTCCATTTTTAATTAATTCAACTATTGGTTTGGCAACACCTTTTAAAAGTTCTTTTTGCTCTTCTGCATTGTTGCCTAAAGCGTTTCCGCCTAATGAAACTACATATCTACTCATATTTGTCTTTCCTTTTCGAGCGAAAATAGTATAACACAAACTCATATTTGTGCCTTAATAGTAATAAACGTAAAAAACATTGTTAGATTTTATGAAACCTCTTTACAATTTATTTAGAGAAAGGGGTAATTTATGAAGAAAGTTTTAAAATTTTCAGGACTTATTGCACTTGTTTTCGGTTTAGTCGCCTTTATTTTAATAATGGCTTCTCATTCATTAATTCACGCTGAAAACTCCGGTACATGGTTTAGCGGTATTTCTGCTGTCTTTGGTGGTGGTAGAGGTGCTGTTCTTGGCTACGAAGGTAATGCCGATGCTAAATTAGCATGGACAGCTCTCATTGCTTGGATTCTTATCCTTGTCGCAATGATCATCTTATTAGCAGGTGTTATCTTACCATTACTCAAAGTTAAAGCTTTAGACAAGTTTGCTGGAGTCTTAAATTTAGTCGCTGTTTGTTCATTAGTCGTCGCTGGTATTCTTATTTTCTTAACAGTCCCGGTGTTCAAAACCGCTAATGAATTAGGCGATGCTAAATACAATCTTGGTGGTGGCTACATCGCCGGTGGTATCTTGGCTATCGTTGGTGGACTTATTGCTATTCTTCCAGCCGCTGTTGATTTTATCGGCAAAAAGAAATAGTCTAAAAACCCATTATTAAAGAACCATCTCAAGATTGAGGTGGTTTTTTTGTGCTCGCTTGAGTATGAATGAGCAAAGTGATTATCGTATAAGTACGCGTATTTTATTGCGTAGGCGCAAACTTTTTCGTAAAATATAAACAAATATACGGAGGTCCTAGTGGCACAAGGAATTATTCTCGCTGGTGGTTTTTCATCGAGAACGCAGAATAATAAAATGCGTTTAAGCATCGACGGAAAACCTTTAATCATCCATACGATTGAAGCGATGAAACCTTTTGTGAATAAGATTTATCTTATTACTGGCCATTATGACCAAGATATTAGATCTATAGTACACGAAGATGAAAAAGTTCACATTGTTTATAACGCTGATTATGAAAAAGGAATGTTTTCATCTGTTTTGTGTGGAGTGAAAAATGTCACTGAGGATTTTTTTATAATCCCTGGAGATATTCCTTTTATTGACGCGAGCACATATGATGCGCTTCTAAAAGGAAGTAAACCTATAAGGTTTCCAACCTATGAAGGTAAAGAGGGTCATCCGTTATTTATCTCTATCAAACTTAAATCGAGACTCCTTAATGAACCAGTCGATAGTAACTTAAGGAAATTCCGCGATGAACAAGATAAAGAAATCATCCTAGTTGATGATCCAAATATCTTAAAAGATATCGACACAATGATTGAATATAAAACACTATTAGATGAAAGGAAATAAATTATGAGTCTAAGAGCGAACAATTATTACAAAGCACAATCGTTAGAAGACGCCTATGCTAAGCTCCAAGAAAATTCAAAGAATGCGATTATCGCAGGTGGATTATGGATGAAGAAAACTGGCCTTTCTTATGAAACACTTATCGACTTAAGCGAATTAGGTCTAGATAAGATTAATGAAAAGAATGGACATATCCATGTTGGTGCAATGGTCTCTTTGAGAGATTTTGAAAATAACCCATTAATCAATAATTTATTTAGTGGTGCAACAGCATTTGGTGTGAGAGAGGTTTTGGGACCTGCATTTAGAAACTCCGCAACTATCGGTGGTTCTATTTATGGCCGTTATCCATTTTCAGATGTTATTGCTAGTTTATTACCTTTAGATGTCAAATTAGTATTTTATCCAAAACAAGAAATGTCTTTAGAAGAATACTTAAACTTCAAAGGCAAGCTTAATGGAATCTTAGAAGAAATCATTATCAAGAAAGAAGAAGGTAATGGTTACTTTAAAAAAGTAAAAGCCACCGCTTTAGACTTCCCAATGATTAACTTCTCAATCGTTAAAAGAAATAACAAAAACTATATCGCTATTGGTTCAAGACCATTAACCGCTGCTTTAGCAGTTAAAGCTATGGCCTTAGCGGACCAAGGTAAGTTTAAAGAAGCTGCTGATATGGCAGCGCAAGAACTCCAATACTTAGATAGCATCAATATTAGCAAAGAATACCGTCAAGATTTAGTCCGTGTCTATGTACGTAGAGGATTAGAGGAGGTCAACAAATAATGAAATTAGAATTCTATTTAAACAACACTAAAGTTGTTTGGGATGTTGAACCAGATGAATATCTCTCCCATGCATTAAGAAGACATGGCATTTTATCCATCCGTATTGGATGTGACGAAACAGTCTGTGGTTCTTGCACAGTTTTAATTGACGAAAAACCATTCTTGTCCTGTGGTGTCCTCGCTATGAAAGTAGAAGGAAAACACGTTACCACAGTGGAAGGTATTCAAGATGAAGCAAATCGTATCGCTGACTTCTTCGCGGAAGAAGGTGCTGATCAATGCTCGTTCTGTGGTGTTGGCTTTGCATTAATCATCCATGCATTAAAACATGAATACAAGAATCCAACCGATGAAGAAATTAGAGACTTCATCGTCGGTAATATGTGCCGTTGTACTGGCTATCAATCTCAACTCAAAGCCATTAAGGCTTACTTAGCAGCGGAGGGCAAATAGTATGGGTAAAAACTTTAAAGTTGTTAATAACAAAACTCATTCCGTAGATGGCCACGCTGAGATGATGGGCCGTGCGGTCTATACACAAGATTATGAAGCGCCAGGTTCATTAGTCTTAAAGATGCTACGTTCTCCACATGCATTTGCGAGAATTAAAAACATTGATACCAGCAAAGCGGAAGCGCTCAACGGTGTTAAATGTGTACTCACATACAAGAACGTGCCACACGTGGCATTTTCACGTGCTGGTCAAGGCGCCCCACAACCATCTCCAATCGATAAATTCATTCTTGATGAATATGTTAGATTCGTCGGTGATGAAGTTGCAGTGGTTGCCGCGATTAATGAAAAGATCGCAGAAGACGCTCTTAAATTAATTGATGTTGAATACGAAGTATTAGAACCAGTTTTAGATTATAAAACAGCCTATAAAAGCAAGAATGTAATCCACCCAGAAGATGGTATTTCTCAAGCTTTTGAAATGGGCTTTAGACCAAAAGATAACGTTGCTGCTTCTTATGAAATGGAAGTAGGCGATGTTGAAAAAGAATTAGCGAAGTGTGATGTTGTTGTTGAACATACTGCGGAAACGCAAGCACAAGCACACGCTATGCTTGAACCACATTGCTCCAACGCTAGACTCGATGAACACAATCGTTTAGTCATTTATACCGCAACACAAACACCATTCCATATTCGTAGAATTATGGCCCAAACATTAGGTATGCCATTATCACAAATTAGAATTGTAAAACCACGTGTTGGTGGTGGCTTTGGTGGAAAACAACAATTCCACTGCGAAATGTTTGTCGCATTAGTAACATTAAGAACAGGTTTACCATCAAAGATGGTTTATACAAGAGAAGAAGTTTTTGCTTCTTCATACACACGTCACCCAATGTGCATCACAATGAAAATCGGTGCGGATAAAGATGGCAGAATCAAAGCTATTGATTGCTACACCCTTTCAGATACAGGTGCATATGGCGAACATGCACTTACAGTGTTTATGATTGTTGGTAGTAAAGTTTTACCTTTATATAACAAAGTTGACGCTGTGAGATTTGGTGGTCGTGTATTATACACAAATCACGTGCCAGCAGGTGCGTATCGTGGATATGGTGCCATTCAAGGTAACTATGTTTTAGAATCCGCGATTGATATCCTCGCTGAAAAATTACATATGGATCCTGTGGAATTACGTAGAAAGAATTCCATGAGAGAAAAAGAAACATCCCCAATCTTTGAAATTATGGGTGAAGGTACCAAAGGTACTGCGATGATTATGGAATCATGCAAACTCCCATACTGTATCGATAGAGGTGCTGAATTAATCGATTGGAAAAATAAATATCCAAGAAAACAAGTCGGACCACATAAAGTGAGATCCGTTGGCTGTGCGATTGCTATGCAAGGTAGTGGTATTCCATTCTCTGATATGGGTAGTTGCGCCATCACATTACAAGATGGTGGATTCTATATGGTGAGATGTGGTGCTACTGATATTGGACAAGGTTCTGATACATTAATTAGTCAAATCGTTGCTGAAGAATTAATGACCACTGTTGATAAGATTATTATTTATTCTTCCGATACTGACTTAGCACCATTCGATGTTGGTGCTTATGCCTCATCCACAACCTATATTTCTGGTAATGCCGCATGGAAGACAGCGATTAAGATGAGAGAAAGACTCATCAGCGAAGCCGCAACTATGTTAGGCGTTAAAGAAAGCACAGTGGAATTTGATGGTAAGAAATTCGTTTCAGGTAATAAAGAAATCTCACTATTTGATTTATCAAATAAATTAATCTATTCCGCTCCACAACATCAAGTAGCGGTTACTGAATCATATATTGGACATGTTTCCCCACCTCCATTTATGGCGGCTTATGCGGAAATCGAATTGGATACCGAAACCGGTGAATATGAAGTCTTAGAATATGTTTCAGTCGTTGACTGTGGTACTACAATTAACCCAATGCTTGCTAAAGGTCAAGTTGAAGGTGGTATTGTACAAGGCTTTGGTATGGCGGCAAAAGAAGATGTTCTCTATAACAATAAGGGACAACTATTATCTAATAGCTTCCTTTACTACCATATTCCAACCACAAAAGATATCAAGAAACTCACAACTGAATTTGCGGATTCTTATGAACCAACAGGTCCATTCGGTGCGAAATCAGTTGGTGAAATTGGTATTGATACTCCTCCAGCAGTTATTTGCAACGCAGTTTATAACGCAGTGGGTGTGAGAATTAATACCTTACCAATCACTCCTGAAAAGATTTTAAAAGCCATGAAAGAAAAAGCGGCAAAATAATATGTCTAAATTAATCAAAAACGGAAAAGCGTTCATCGAAGGAAAATGGCAAGAAGTTAACATCTTAATTCAAGATGGTCATTTTGCTTATATTGGAAACGAAGAAAAACAAGCGGATGAAATTATCGATGCAAGTGGATTAAAGATTATCCCGGGTATCATTGATCCACATGTTCACTTCGCACTTTACTGCGGAACAGTTACTTCCGTTGATAATTTTATCTCTGGTTCAAGAAGTGCTGCTTATGGTGGTGTAACCACAATTATCGACTTCTTAGATCCAACGAGAAACGCAAGAAAACTTGAAAGATCATTTTATGATCGTTTAGAACTCGCAAAAGGATGTCATGTTGATTATCACTTCCATGCCTGTATAAAAGAACCAGATGCTGATTTAGAACAATATGTTCTTATGATGAAACATCTCGGCATGAACACGATTAAGTTATTTACAACTTATTCTGAAACTCATAGAAGAACATATGATAAGGACATCATTAAACTTTTAGAGTTAACCAAGAAGTATAACTTCCTAGTAACCGCGCATATTGAAAACGATAATCTCGTTTCTCTTAAACCTGAGTATTCCTGCACCTATATCTCAGAAGCTCGCCCCAGCGAGTGCGAAATCAGCGAAGCACTTAAACTTGCAGAATTCGCTAAAGAGACAAATGGTTACTTATATATGGTTCACTGCAGCAGTGGTGAAACACTCAAGCGTTTAGTAAATCAATATGGTGATATTTTAGGAAAGCATTTCTTCGTGGAATCTTGCCCTCAATATTTCTCATTTAATAAAGAAGTCTTAAATAGCGAACAAGGCTACTTATATACATTTGCTCCTCCACTTAGAAGCAAGGAAGAACAAGAACTTTTGATTAAGAACATTGATTATGTAAACACAATTGGCACCGATCATTGTTCATTCATGTCAGAAGATAAAAAGAATCATCCATCATTAGTGGGACACCCATTAGGTATCGGTGGAATTGAATCATCCTTCTTAGTGATGCATAAACTATTTGGAGACAATATTATTGATAAAATGACCGCAAATATCGCGGATTTAGAGGGTTTTTTACAAAAAGGACGCATTGCTTTAGGTAAAGATGCGGATTTAGCTTTCATTAAAGAAGTTGGTGAATACCCAATCGGAAAACCTCATGGAACTTGTGACTATAGCATCTATGAAGGAATCAAAGTTAAAGAGAAAATTGTTCATACAATGTTACGTGGAGAATTCATTTTAAGAGATGAAAAGTTTCTCGGTGACAAAGGCGAATTAATTAACTGTGATAAGGAGGTCAAATTTTAATGAAAGTAATTACCAACGTTAGAATATTTGACTACAAAAACTACATCGAAAATGGCTATGTTGTTTTTGACAAACAAATCATTGAAGTAGGACCAATGTCTGAATACAAAGATAAAGGTGTTAAACCTATCGATGGACAAGGACAATTATTGCTTCCAAACTTCGTATGTAACCACGCACATATATATAGCATCTTTGCAAGAGGACTTGCTTTACCATTCCATCCAAATAACTTCGTGGAAATTTTAGAACAAATGTGGTGGAAGATGGACGCTCAAATAGATAACAAAACCACATACTATTCCGGTATCTGTGCGGGCAAAGAATTCATTGAAAATGGTGTGACCACAATTATTGATCACCAAGCCTCTGGTTTAGATATCACAAAGAGTCTAACTATGTTAAAGAAAGCATTAGTCAAAGATTTAGGTTTAAGAGCGATCCTTTGCTTTGAAACAAGTGATAGATATCCAGTTGATAAATGTATTAGAGAAAACATCTCCTTCATGCAAAAGAATAAGAGTGACCATATCGCAGGTTTGTTTGGCATGCATGCAAGTATGACATTGAGCAATAAAACACTTGATAAGATATCTAAGAAACTTGGCGATGGCCCAATTCACATTCACGTTGCTGAAAGCAAAATGGATGAAGATGATTCATATGAAAAATACGATATGAGCATCATGGAAAGATTAGAAAAATATGGTTTAGTAAATCAAAATAGTTTGATTGTTCATGGTGTTGATATTTCAGATAGAGAACTTGAAATTGTTGGTGAACACAAAGCTTATATGGTTGTTAATACCACAAGTAATATGAATAACGCAGTTGGTCTTCCAAACATTAAGAATTATCTCAATCATGGCATCAAAGTTATGGTGGGTAATGATGGCTTATCAAGCAATATGGCCACTGAATATTTAAATGTCTTATACACAACCCACTTATATAATCAAACCCCATTAGCGTTAGGTCTTGGTGAAGTGTTAGATATGGTTAATAACTCCTATGAATATGTGAGCAAAATGCTCAATATCAAACTTGGAAGAATTGCTAAAGATTATGAAGCGGACTTTATGCTCGTTCCATATAAACCATTTACGGAAATGAATGCATCAAATGCCTTTGGCCATGTCTTCTATGGATTATATCCATCCCTTAGACCAAATGATGTTTATGCATCGGGTAAATGCTTACTTAAAAATAGAAAAATCGTTAATAAGAAAGTTGAAAAACTATTCAATGAATCTGTTAACGTGTCAAAAGATCTTTGGACCCGTATTAAGGAGAACTAATTATGGATTTAACGACAAAATTTGATGGCTTAGTGTTAAAGAACCCATTAATGCCTGCAGCAGGACCACTTGTTGGTGACGCGGAAAAGATGTTATGGCTCAACCATGTCGCTGGTTGTGGCGCAATCGTCGCAAAGACAATTTCCGTTGCGGACGCACACATCCCACACCCATGTATCATTGGTGATAACAACGCTATTTACAACTGCGAACTTTGGACAGAATATAGCAAGGATAAATGGATTAATGAATTCCTTCCTGAATATGTCGCAAAGAAAGGTGACTGCCCACTTATTATTTCTGTTGGTTATACCAAAGAAGACATGGAAGTTTTGATTCCTGCACTTGATAAGTTTGCGGATGCCTTCGAAGTCAGCTGCCACTATGTTGGAACTGATAGAGAAAAGCTTGCAGAAGTCGTGCGAACAATTAGAAAACACACCAAAAAACCATTCTATATGAAGATATCTCCACACATCCCAGATCCAGCGGGATTTGCGAAAACAATCAAAGAAAATGGTGCTAATGGTGTTGTTGCTATTAACTCTCTCGGACCATCCATGGTTATCGATGTGGAAAATAGAACTATGGCAGCGAATAACGATAAAGGTTTTGTCTGGATGTCAGGTCCAGTTATCAAACCATTAGCCTTAGCCACAGTCTACACAATCAAACAAGCTGAACCATCATTAACTGTTATCGGTGTTGGTGGTGTCGCTAGCGCCAAAGATGTAATCGAATTCTTATTAGCGGGTGCTTCCGCAGTCGGAATGTTATCCGCGCCTATGCTAAGAGGCAAAGAATTATATAAAAAGGTCATTGACGATCTCCCAAGAGAACTTGAAAAATATGGATTCAAGTCAGTTGAAGATGTCATGAAGACCGGATTAAACAAAGTAACAACTTATGAAGCAGAACTTCCTCATGTTAAAGAAGATAAATGCACTCATTGTGGAATGTGTGCACGTAACTGCCCATACTTCGCAATAGATATGAACGAAAAGAAGATTCCAGAATTCAACTCTGAAAAATGTTTTAGATGTGGATTATGTGCTTCTAAATGTCCAGTCAAAGCAATTGAATTCAAACATTAATTAATAAAGAAAGGATGTTTCATCATGCCTTCAAATTTCAAAAACTCCACAGTGAAAATTGACAACGAAGAAAAGATGGCGGGTTTAGCCTTATTTACTGATGACTTACCTGCTAAAGATTTCTTATGGTGTCGTCCATTACGTAGTAATATTGCCTGTGGTCGTATTAGATCAATCAATATTCCTAAACTTCCAAAAGGTTATTACTATATCGATGCAAGAGACATCGTGAAAGAAAATGTCGTGAATATTATCTTTTCCGACTGGCCAGTATTCGCTGATAGAAGAGTGAATTATTATGGTGAAACTATTGGTCTATTAATCGGACCAGATAAAGAAGTTTTAGAAGAACTCGCAAGAATGAGTCAAGTGAACTATGACGAAGAAACTCCTGAATATGAATTAGTGAATAGTCAAATCCACAAAGAATTCAAAAAAGGTGACTTTGAAGCAGTTACAAAAGACTATGACTATACATTAACCGAAACTTTTGAAACTGGTTATCAAGAACAAGCCTATTTAGAAACCCAAGGAATGATTATGTGGTTAGATGGTGACAAGATTACCATTAAAGCCTCAATGCAATGTCCTTTCTATATTAAAAACGCAGTTGTTAGAACTCTTGGTTGTGATCCAGAAAAAGTCAGAGTTATTCAACCAGCAGTCGGTGGAGCCTTTGGTGGTAAGGAACATTATCCATCTATGATGGCAGCACAAATGGCGACCGCAATTGTAAAGATTAAAAAACCATTAAAAATGATTTTTGACCGCGGTGAAGATTTGATGTATACCACAAAACGCCACCCATCAAGAACTACTTATGAAGGATATATTAAAGACGGAAAACTCGTCGGTGTCAAAGCCCATGTTAGACTTAACGGTGGTGCTTATAAAGGATGCTCTGGTGTTGTTCTTTCCCGTGCTTTAATCGCAGTTATCGACTGTTATAATGTTCCAAACTTAGATATTACTGGTGATGTTTATATTACAAACACCATGCCAACCGCAGCATTCCGTGGATTTGGTTCCCCACAAACTATATTTGCTTTTGAAATGTTCATTGAACACATTGCAAAGAAAGCGGGATTTGATCCAGTTGAGTTCAAATTGAACCACTTAGTGGAAAAAGGAATGGTTACAGCAGTTAGTGGCAAGTTCCATGACGATATAATCCTCCCTGAATTAGTGGAAAGAGCCATGGAGATGAGCGATTTCAAGCGTAAGTATAAAGAATACAGTCAACCAGGTTCCAATCGTGGAATCGGCTTATCTACGTTCTTGCACGGATGTGGTTTTACTGGAAGTGGTGAATCCACAATTATTAACGCTCAATTAAAACTTACAAAAGACGAGAACGATATCGTTCATTTATATACATCGCAAGTTGATTTTGGCCAAGGCAATAGAACGACATTAAAGAAAGTTGTTTCTAATACTTTAGGTATCCCAGAAGAACAAGTGACTCACGAAGCTCCAGATACTGACCACACATTATCTACTGGTCCAACTGCGGCAAGTAGAACAATGATTATTGTTGGTTATTTATGTGAAAAAGCCGCAAAGCATTTAAAAGAAATCTGGAAACCAGGTGAATACCAAGAATGGATTGAACCATATGTTGGTCCTGATTATATCCATTGGGATGAAGACACGATGCAAGGTGATGCTTATCCAGGCTATGCTTGGGGTGTTAATGTCATCGAAGTTAGCTTTGATCCAATCACTTATCAAATCAAAATCGAAGGTTGTTGGTCTACATATGATGTCGGCCATGCGATTGACGACAGAATTGTTATTGGTCAAGCCGATGGTGGTTTAGCACAGGCTATTGGTTATGGTTATTTAGAAAATATGGAAGTCGCTGAAGGTAGATTTAGACAGAAAACTTTATCTGACTATATCGTTCCTACCGCAGTTGATTTACCAATGATGGAAACCGAATTAATTGATAACTTATTTGCCTATGGCGCAAGTGGTGCGAAAGGTTGTGGTGAACTCACATTCGTTGGTGGTGCTCCTGCCTTAGGACACGCGATTGAAATGGCAATCAAGCATGATATTCATAAAATTCCCGCAAATCCTGAATATTTAATGGAGGTAATTGAACATGGAAAATATTAGTTTTTATGTCGATGACAAAGAAGTAATTATCGATGTTGATCCATCCACTAGATTATTAGACGTCCTTCGTATCAAACTCCATATTACTGGTGTTAAAGAAGGATGTGGTGAAGGAGCGTGTGGTGCATGTTCTGTGATTGTTGATGGAGTTTGCTATGACTCTTGTTTAACTCCTGTCGCAAACGTGATTGGAAAACACATCATCACAATCGAAGGATTTAGAAACACTTCACAATATAGAATTATCGCTGATGCATTTGCGGACTTTGGTGCAAGCCAATGCGGTTTCTGCACACCAGGTATGATTCTTAACACCTATGCCTTGCTCAAAAATAATCCTCATCCAACGGAAGAAGAAGTGAGAGTGGCTTTATCAGGTAACTTATGCCGTTGTACTGGTTATAACGCAATTGTCAAAGCGATTTTAGATATCGCAGAAAATGGAGGAGATATCGAATGGTAAATCATCATATTCCTTCTACATTACAAGAAGCTTTAAAGATATTAGATAAACATGACTGCTACATCATGGCTGGTGGAACTGATTTAATGGTGGTCAAACATCAAAGAAGTGGATTAATTCCAAATTTTGATAAAGATGTTTGCTATATCGCTAATTTAGAAGAACTCCAATACATCTTTGAAGATGAAAAAGGTGTTCACATTGGAGCGGGAACAAAGTTCTCTGATATCGAAGACAATGAATTAGTTCCTGAAATCTTAAAACAAATCATTCATGAACTCGCTTCACCAAATATTAGAAATATGGCCACGATGGCGGGTAATATCGCAAACGCATCACCTGCGGGTGACTCTATCGTTGGCTTATATCTTTTAGATGCCAAATTAGAACTAGTTAATATTCACGGTTCTCGTATGGTACCTATCAAGGATTTCATCTTTGGTGTTCGCAAGATTCATAGAAATCAAAATGAATTAATTAAAGAAATCTTTATTCCTCATCACGATGATTTGAATACATATTGGAGAAAGGTTGGTAGCCGTGCTGCGGAATCAATCTCCAAGATTACTTTCGCTGGTGGATATGAAGTCGAAAATGGAAAAGTTAAAGACCTTCGTATGGCGTTTGGTAGTGTTTCAATCACAGTCGTTAGAGAAAGAAAGATTGAAGAAAAATACATCGGTATGTCCCTTGAAGAACTACATAACCATGTTGAAGATATCGTTATGGATATGAGTAAGTTCGTTCAACCAATTACCGATCAAAGAAGCACTAAGGAATATCGTTATAAGGTAGCGATGAATATCCTTAAAGACTTCATCTTAACAATTGAATAGGAGGATGTATGGGAAATAGATTTGTCAAAGGTTACAAATGCACAATATGTGGCAAATTCTTCAAAGAAAATGAAGCATCATTAACTTGTCCAGATTGTGGAGAAAAAGGAATTCTTGATGTCGTATTTGACTATGAAGAACTCAAAAAAGTGTTAAATCTCGACTATTTTAAGAAAAATACTGATTATTCCATGTGGAGATACGCACCTTTAATGGGAGTGAGCGATGAGCATATTAAAGAGATGCTCCGTAT
>JAEDDA010000044.1 GCA_016298185.1 Bacilli bacterium
TTGGAGCATACATTTATTTTTGAATAGTAACAGGGTGTTAATTAACGACGTTTACTTTTCAATAACGGGAGGTCCACTCAGTACCCACGATTGATAAAATAAAAATCCGATTTCTCGGATTTGTAATCAATCTGGTGGGTACTGAGGGGATCGAACCCCCGACCTCCTGTACGTCAAACAGGTGCTCTCCCAGCTGAGCTAAATACCCATGTGGTGCCGACTATCGGAATTGAACCAACAACCTACTGATTACGATTCAGTTGCTCTGCCAGATTGAGCTAAGTCGGCAACTAAACCGCTTAAATATAATAATGAAATTATAAAAAAGTTGCAATAGTTTAATTAGCGTTTTTCTTTGCGTAAACATTTGCGCCAGAAAAAGCGTAAGAAAGCTTCTCAATTTTACATATTCTTTGAATGGCAAATTTTCCTTCCGCTAAAGCGAGAGGAAGCCCACCTGGACATTGCATCCATTGTCCCGCCATTAAAAAGTTTCGTAATCCAGGAACAAATCCATTATGGGTGAACATATTGCTTCTATGATTGAATAAGAATCCCATATAAGCCCCTCTAGAGGCGTTTGTGTATCTGTTAAGTGTTTTAGGTGTAGAAACATCTAAAATCTTTAGATTGCCTTTTAATTCAGGGAATTTAGTAACAATTCTGCCTAAGACAGCTAACGCTAGTTGTTCTTTCTTCTTTCTATACTCTTTTGGATTGTTTTTATATAAGTCATTCCAATAGGAATAGTTCGTACTATATTGATCAATCAAAACAGAATAAATGGTTTTCCCATTCTTCACAAATGTTTCTCTGTCGTAGTTATAGTTTCTAATAGTTAAGTGAGAAATTAATTCACCGCCGACATAGAATGGTTCGCATTCAAATGAATATGGTGCGGGAATATCTGAATCATTACCTTCAAATGATAGTAAGCAACATGATGGAGCGGGGTGTTTTTTTATATCGCTAAAGCGTTTATCGAGTTTAGAAACTTTATATTGCTTAAGTAAGATATGGCTTGTAGTGAAATTTGGATCTAATGCAGATACAACATAATCACCATAATATTTGGTTCCATCTTTTAAGATTACACCAACGACTTTTCTTTTTCTCACTAAAACGCGAAGAACATCACTATTGAGTTTAAGTGTGCCACCTAATGATTCAAATTTAGTCTTCATTCTTTCCACTAGTGGTTTACTGCCACCTTCAGGAAGTCCACCATTGCCACTTGCCACTGTCGCATAGCAGAAAGCCATAGAATATAAATTACCAGCACCTGGTTGAACATGAGTTAATGCCCATCTAATAGCAGGCGATTTAAATCTTTTTGCGTATTTTTCACAGCTCATCTTCATAGAGAGTAGATAAGATGGCCAAACATTGATAACATCAAAACCAAGTTTCATGGTTTTTTTAAATCCGAGCATACTTGCAGGAGCGGATAATGGTAAATCGACACTCATAATGTCTTTAACCAAATTAAAGAACTTATGAATTTGTTTGCTATCAATAGGGGAGATTTCTTTCCACTCTTTTTCAGCGCGTTCTAAGCCTCTCCAAAAAACAACTTTTTGTCCTTGATAGTCAAAATGTCCCCAACTATCTAATTGGAGAATTTTGGTATCTTCATCGATAGCGCCGACATTTTTCCACATCTCATTTAGATCGTTTCCTTCATTAGTTCCTGTGAGCCAATGTAAACAACCATCGATGTATCTGCCTTGTCTATACCATCCTGTGCATAAACCGCCTACCGAAGGGTTCTTTTCTAATATAATCGCATGGAATCCGTTTTGCTCTGCATAAATACCTGCAGTTAAACCACTAACTCCAGCGCCAATAATGACAATCGTTTTTTGATTCATGGCCATAATTATAAGTTTTCTTTTGTTTAAAACAAGAGAAAAGCCGGAAACCCGGCTCTACTCTTATAAACATTAACTCTACTGGAATGAAATATTCATTCTATTGAGTTACTTTATTTTGTCTGTTTTTGACTCTTTTACGAATGTAAAGGACTAAGGCAACAATCTCGTGGACCACTAATGGAGCAGCGGATAATGCGAATACAATGCCCCAGTGAGCAATATCTAATGGATAGCACTTGAAGAATGTATTTAATCCAGGAATATTAACAACTGCGATTTGTAATCCAATGCCAACAACAAAGGCAACCCATAATAACCAGTTCTTGCTTGTGAAGTTATGAACGAATGATTTACGGACTGATGTCATACCAATCATGTGGAATAGTTCAGAAATACCTAAGACACAGAATGCACATGTTACAGATTGACTATAAAGAGTGTATTCCACTAAATCAGTTTGACCGGCTTTGAAGGCATCATAACCTGCGTTTAAAACATCCGCCACTTCTTTAAGACTCTGAGCATGTCCTTCAAATAATGGAACCATCAAGAAGGCAAATACAGTTGTAATTGTGATTAAAATACCATAACCGAATGTAAGCATGTATCCGCCTCTGGAGAATAAGGATTCTTTTGGATCTCTTGGTTGATCATCCATAATGCCTTTTTCTTTCTCGTCAGAGCCGAGAGCCACTGCTGGTAATGAGTCGGTAACGAGGTTAACCCATAAAATGTGGATTGCAAGTAATGGAGTTGGCATGCCACCCATGAATAAGCCCATGACAACAACGATGAACATTGCAACAACTTCAGCGATGTTTGTGCTTAATAAGAACAAGACTGTCTTTTTGATGTTGGCATAAATGCCACGGCCTTCTTCAACAGCTTTTTCAATTGAGGCAAAGTTATCATCCGTTAAGACCATGTCAGCAGCACCTTTAGCAACGTCTGTTCCGGTGATACCCATAGCAATACCGATATCCGCTTGTTTTAATGATGGAGCGTCATTAACACCATCACCAGTCATCGCGGCGATATGACCATTATTTCTAATTGCAGTGACGATTTGCACCTTATTTTCTGGTGAAACACGGGCAAATACATGAACTGTTTTAACTTTTTCTTGTAATTCTTCAGGAGATAAAGCATCAATCTCATCACCTGATAAAGCTTTACCATTTTCATCGGTGATACCAAGTTCTCTAGCAATGGCTAAAGCTGTGGTTTTGTGATCACCGGTAATCATGATTGTGGTAATACCAGCTTTTTTAAAGATAGAAACAGCGTTTTTAGCTTCTGGTCTTGGTGGATCAATCATACCCACTAAGCCAACGAAGACTAGGCTTTCTTCTTTGAGTTGATCATTATAATTGTAGGCTAAGCCAAGAACACGCAAAGCATCTACTGCCATCGCATCACTTGCGGCCATAATATTCTTTTTATCTTCTTCAGTAATCTTTCTTACTTTACCGCCGATTTCGATTCTATCAGCGACCTTTAAGATGGAATCAATAGCACCTTTTGTAAAAATAAGTTTCTTACCTTGGTACATGTGTTGAGTGGACATCATTTTTCTCACTGAGTCAAAAGGATATTCATCAATACGTGGAGCAACACTTTCTAAATCGCCTTTGTGTTGATTCATCTTATTCGCGTATTCCACTAAAGCGATTTCGGTTGGGTCGCCATAGACACCATTATCGACGGAAGCGTTACTACAAAGAGATAATCCCATTGATAAGAATTTGCAATTATCGTTTGTGATGTTATCAGCATCCACCATTTTGCCATCAATATAGGCACGAACAACTGTCATCTTATTTTGTGTTAATGTACCAGTCTTATCAGAACAAACAACACTAACAGCGCCTAATGTTTCAACGGATGGAAGTTTTCTAACAATAGTATTGGCTCTAACCATCTTTTGCATACCAAGTGCTAAGACGATTGTAACAACTGCTGGTAAACCTTCTGGAATAGCGGCAACACCTAAGCTAATTGCAAACATAAAGTTTTCAATTAAACCATCAATCCATCCTTGGCCATCAACTGGTTTATGGATAAAGATTAAACCTGCTAATTGAACAACGAATAATACTGCGACAATAGCGATAGTTAAGATACCTAAGAATTTAGATAATTTGGCTAATTGTTTTTGAAGTGGTGTTTGTTCATCTTCACCTTCGGATAATAACTTAGCAATCTTACCGGTTTCGGTTTTCATACCAGTTAAGACAACAACACCTTCACCACGACCATAGACAACAGGTGTAGACATATAAGCCATATTGACTCTATCACCAACACCAACTTCATCAGAGAAGACCATATTTGCATCTTTCTCTACTGGTAAAGATTCACCAGTTAATGATGATTCATCAGTCTTTAAGTTAATTGATTCAATTAAACGTAAGTCGGCGGGAACTGTTCTACCTTCTTCTAAGACAACGATATCGCCAGGAACAAGTTCTTCTGCTTTTAATTCAATTAAAACACCATCTCTTCTCACGATACATGTTGGAGAAGACATCTTTTTAAGTGCTTCTAAAGATTTCTCGGCTTTGCTTTCTTGGATAGTTCCAATAATCGCGTTTAAAACAACAACACCCATAATAATAACTGGGTCAGCAAAGTCGAATCCTTCAGCTGGATCACGAACATAAGTATAGATAGAAATAGCTAAACTTAATAAAGCGGCGGCAATCAAAATAAAGATCATTGGATCATTGAAATTGCCTAAGAACACTAAGATGAGCGGTTTCTTTTTCTTTTCAGCAAGTTTGTTAAGACCATATTTATTGATTCTTTGACCTGCTTCTTCTGTCGATAACCCTACTTTAGGATCCACTTCAAATTCTTGAAGCGTTTCTTTGACGTTTTTGGTTTCGTACATAAAAAATTACTCCTTTTTTGAGTAATCGTCTCGCGCATTTTCATGGCCATAGTCCGGAGATTAACTCGTGTTGACGAACTTATGACTTAGCTACTCCCGCTTACTTGTCTTTATTATTTTATAAAATAAAAAGACGAGAATAAAGAATAAAACCATATTTATTAAATAAATCATCTACACAATGGTAGATTAGGCAGGCTAATAGAGGATGGATATGGTTATACTAATTTTATAAGATTTAGAAACAGAGCATTATTCTCTTTAAATCGAAACGAACCAATAAAAACATAAAAATATACTAAATTATGGGTGGAAAAGGCAGCAACTCAACTACGAGCTACTGCCTTTTATCCCTTAAATTTTGATAGGGCAATCCCCCTAATATTTGATAGGGGTCTCCCCATGATTTTTGAAAGGGTTTTGTCCCCCTATCCCCTCATATTTTTATAGTGCTTTTTTTCAAAAGCTAGTTTTTTTTACAGCCCTTTAATTATGCATATTAATGTGTTCACCATAAAATAATTCAAAGGAAATCAAATCAACTTTATTTAAATCTTCAT
>JAEDDA010000003.1 GCA_016298185.1 Bacilli bacterium
CGTGGCAAAGAATAATAAAAATATCTCAATTAGATATAAAATAATTGAATAGGAGGTGCACATATGAAATTACATGAACTTCAAGTAGCCGAAGGCGCTCGTAAGGAACATTACCGTAAAGGTCGTGGTCTTGGTTCTGGTAACGGCAAAACAGCCGGTAAAGGACATAAAGGCCAAAACGCTCGTAGCGGTGGTGGCGTCGCATTAGGTTTCGAAGGTGGTCAATTACCACTCTTTAGAAGATTACCAAAACGTGGCTTCAAAAATGTAAATCATGTCAATTATGCCACCATTAACGTCGGAGAACTCAATAGATTCGAAGATGGTACAGTGGTATCCTCAGCATTACTAAAAGAAATTGGATTATTATCCAAGGAATATGATGGCTTAAAGGTTTTAGGCGGAGGTAAACTCGAAAAGAAATTAACCGTCCAAGCTAAAGCCTTCAGCAAATCCGCTGAAAAAGCTATTAGTGATGCCGGTGGCAAAATTGAGGTGATCTAATTATGAAGAAAATTGGTCAAATTCTCAAAAACAAAGAAATCATGAATCGTATCATGTTTACGATTCTCATCCTCTTTGTCTTCCGTATTGGTGCGCAGATTACAGTCCCAGGTGTCACATTAGGTAGTGACTTACAGAATTATCTCGATAGTTCTTACGCATTATCCTTAATGAACTTACTTGGTGGTGGAACTCTTCAAAGTTTCTCAATCTTCGCATTAGGCGTGAGTCCATACATCACTGCGCAAATTATCGTTGAATTATTATCCACCGATGTCTTACCAGCGTTAACTGAACTCAAACGTCAAGGCCAAGGCGGTAGAAAGAAGATCGAACTCGCCACTCGTTACTTAACTCTTATGTTAGGTGCGGTGCAAGCATATGGTATTATCCAAACCATGAAATCTAGTGAAGCAATTACATTTGTAACCGCTTCTCAAGAATGGCTCACATACATCTACATCATCGTTGTTATGATGGCAGGTTCTATGATCGTCATGTGGCTTGGTGACCAAATCTCTGTTAAAGGTATCGGTAACGGTATTTCCATGATTATTTTCGCGGGTATCGTTTGCTCCTTACCTAGTCAAATCGGCAATGCCTTCTCCTTATGGGTTGGCAATTCCGCATTACAAGGACAAGGCGACTCTGCACGTATTGCAGGTATCTTCAAATTCTTGTTATACATCCTCGCTTATGTCTTAATTATTTCCTTCGTTACATTCATCGAACTTTCCAAGAGAAAGATTCCAGTGCAACATTCAGGAAAAGGCGGTGGACAAACTCAAAGTATGTCCCGCGCCAGCTTCTTACCTATTAAGGTGAACTCCGCAGGTGTCATTCCTGTCATCTTCGCGAGCTCCATCTTAATGGCGCCAAGCGTTATCGTCGCATTCGTCGATGCAGAACATAGTAGTGATGCCTGGTTAGGTATCTTCCAAACTAGTACACTCTATGAAATGCCAGGTGGATGGAAAATGCCATGGGGTTTAATCATTTATTTGGTTCTCACCATCGCATTCACATTCTTCTACGCGAATGTGCAAATTAATCCTCAACAACTCGCTGAGAACTTCCAAAAGAACGGATCTTACATTCCTGGTATCCATACCGGTAATGAAACAGAACGTTATGTGAGAAAAGTTCTTAATAGAGTTACCTTCATAGGTGCGATGGCCTTAGCCTTAATCGCGGCATTACCTGTCGTGTTAACGCTTACAATCTTTAAAGACAACCCATCCTTAGCCTTAGGTGGTACCGGATTAATCATCGTTGTCGGTGTCGCATTAGAAGTTAACAATCAAATCAATGGCTTACTCGCAGGTAAAACCTTCGATGAAGTCGTGGCTGGTGGAGGTCGTTAATAATGTTAAAGAATATTATCTTAATGGGCCCTCCAGGTGCGGGCAAAGGCACCTTAGCCAAACAATTAAAAACAGCCTTTAATCTCACACATATCTCCACAGGTGATATGTTTAGAGACAATATTAAAGGTGGAACCGAACTCGGTATCCTCGCAAAGAGTTACATTGATAATGGTCACCTCGTTCCAGATGAAGTCACCATTAAAATGCTCAAGTCTCGTTTAGAGGAAAAAGATTGTGAGAACGGTTTCTTACTCGATGGTTTCCCAAGAACACTTCCTCAAGCTGAAGCTTTGGAATTGTTAGCTAAAGAAATCAATCGTCCAATCGATGTCGTGGTCAACCTCGATTGCGATAACCAAGAACTCATTAGACGTATCTCTGGCCGTCGCGTTTGTAAGAATTGTGGCGCCCCATATCACATCCAAACCATAAAACCAAAAGTGGAAGGTGTATGTGACTTATGCGGTGGTCCACTATATCAACGCGCTGACGACAATGAAGAAGCGTTAAAAGTTCGTTTAGACCATTATGTTCATGACACCAAACCTCTCTTGGACTTCTATGACCAAAGAGGATTACTAAAGAACTTCAATTCTTTAATGGGTAGTCAAGAACTCTTCAATCAAGTTTCAACATTTTTAAACAAATAATATGATTATTACAAAATCCGCAAGAGAAATTAATTTGATGAAAGAGGCTGGTAGAGTGGTGGGCCTAGTCTTCAAAAGATTAGAAGAAACCATTAAGCCTGGTATGTCAACGTTAGACATTGATGTGATTGTGGAATCAACTATGCTTGAAAACGACTGCATTCCAGCGGAAAAGGGCTATTATGGCTATCCAGCAAGTGCATGCGTCAGTGTAAACGACACACTCATTCATGGAATTCCATCTAATAAGATAATTATTAGAGAAGGTGATATTGTCTCAGTGGATATTGTAGCAACATATAAAGGCTATTCCGCAGATGCGTGCCGTACATATAAAGTCGGCACGCTCACGGAAAGGGCAAATCGAATCGTTGATGTTACCAAAGAAGCCTTCTTTGAAGCCTTAAAGGTTGTTAAACCAGGCGCACATATTGGTGATATCTCTGAAATAGTACAAAAATATGTCGAATCTCATGGTTATAATGTTGTCCGTGAATACACTGGTCATGGTATCGGAGCGCATATGCACGAAGATCCATCTATCCCAAACTATGGTAAAGCGGGCACCGGACCAGTATTAACTCCAGGTATGGCTCTATGTATCGAACCGATGGTCCTTGAAGGTCGTAAAGATGTCAGGGTTCTCGGTGACGGCTGGACCGTCAAGAGCAAGGATGGAAAATTAACCGCTCACTATGAAAATACAGTGATCGTTACTGAAGATGGTTATGAAATTATTACCATGTATGAAGGAGAAGAATAGTAAATGTCAAAACAAGATATGATTGAAGTTCAGGCGGTCGTTAAGGAGTGCCTACCAAACGCAAACTTTAAGGTAGAACTCGAAAACGGCGTCGTAATTCAGGCCACCGTTTCTGGAAAAATCCGTATGAATTACATACGCATTCTCCCAGGTGATAGAGTTACGGTAGAAATCTCGCCTTATGATTTAACACGGGGCCGCATAACATTTAGGTTTAAATAAACCGTAATTTAGGAGGAAAAAACTTATGAAAGTCAGACCCTCAGTCAAACCAATCTGCCCAAAGTGCAGAGTGATTAAGAGAAATGGCAAAGTTATGGTCATCTGCTCTAATCCAAAGCACAAGCAGAGACAAGGTTAATAGGAGGAAAATGAAATATGGCACGTATTGTTGGTGTTGATATTCCTAATGACAAACCAGTCAAAATCGCCCTTACCTATATCTATGGTATCGGCAGATACACCGCTCAATTAATTTGCGAAGGCGCAAAAGTTGACGGCACAATCAGAGTTAAAGATTTAACAGATGATCAATTCGGCGCAATCAGAAATGAAATCGCCAAATACAAAACAGAAGGTGATCTCCGTAGAGAAGTTGCTTTAAACATCAAACGTTTAACAGAAATTAACTGCTACAGAGGTTTACGTCATAGAAGAGGCTTACCAGTTAGAGGTCAAAGAACCAAAACTAACGCTCGTACTCGTAAAGGTCCACGTAAGACAATTGCGAATAAGAAGATGGCCCCACAAGGTTAATGAAAGGAGAATAGAGTTATGGCAAAGAAAACTACAACCCGTAAAAAGAAAGTCAAACGCTCATTTACTAAAGGTGTTGCCCACATTCATTCCACTTTCAATAACACAATCGTTACAATCTGTGATGAACAAGGTAACGCCTTAAGCTGGTCTAGCGCAGGCGCAATGGGCTTCAAAGGTGCGAAAAAAGCCACACCATTTGCTGCTCAACAAGCCGCTGAAGCTGCCGGTAAAGCCGCTTATGAACAAGGCATCAGACAAGTTGATGTCGATGTTAAGGGCCCAGGCCCAGGTCGTGAAGGAGCGATTCGTTCCTTAGCAGTTGTCGGATTACAAGTTTTATCCATCGTTGATAGCACACCAATCCCACACAACGGTTGCCGCCCACCAAAACGCCCAAGAGGCTAATAGGAGGTCTACGATATGAAAATCGCCAATCCATTTGAAAGATTCGGAATTTCCCAAGCCGATTACGACGGTACAGAAAACTACGGTCGTTTCGTCATTGAACCACTCGAAAGAGGTTTTGGTCAAACATTAGGTAACTCATTAAGAAGAGTATTACTCTCCTCATTACCAGGCGCTTCATTATATGCAGTAGAAGTGGAAGGCGCTCGTCATGAATTCACCGCTTTAGAAGGCGTTGAAGAAGACGTCACATCTATCATCCTTAACTTAAAAGGTCTCGTCTTAAGAATTCCTGAAGAAGACGATGGCAATAAAAGATTAGAAATCGATGTCAAAGGCCCAGCAGTGGTCACCGCGAAAGACATCGTTCTCCCAGCCGGAGTGGAAGTTGTTAACCCAGATTTAGAAATCGCCCACTTAGTGGAAGGTGGCAGCTTACACATGGTATTACATGCCCGTAATGGTCGTGGCTATATCACTGGTGAACAAAATAAAACTATCCATACTGGTTTAGCCTTAGGCACAATCAGCACAGATAGCAACTACTCTCCAGTTAGAAAAGCTAATTATACCGTTGAAAACACCCGTGTGGGACACGATTCACGCTTCGACAAGTTAACAATCGAAGTTTGGACAGACGGCTCTATTTTGCCTCAAGAAGCATTAGCCAAGTCTGCTCAAATCTTAATTGCACACTTAGACAAATTCTTAGAAGTTGCTAATATCACACGTGATATCAACATCGAAAAAGAAGAAGAACAAGTCGAAGAAAACAAATACGAGAACTTCACAATTGAAGAACTCGATCTCTCAGTTCGTTCTTATAACTGCTTAAAGAGAGCAGGTATCCAAACCATCTTAGAATTAACAGATAGAACTGAAGAAGACATGATGAAAGTTAAGAATTTAGGTAAAAAGTCCCTTAAAGAAATTAAGGAAAAACTCACAGCCTATAACTTATCATTCAAAGATTTCGAATAAGGAGGTAACAATTTATGCCAGCACAAGGTAGAAAAAATGTCCATGGAAAAACCGGCGTAAGATTTAAAGCCGCGTACACCAAGAGCAAATATGAGAATATGCTTCGTAATGTCGTTACTGACTTAATTCTCAAAGGCTCCGTCAAAGTGACTGAAGCAGTCGCTCGTGATGTTGTCAAAGAAGCAGATCGTTTAGTGACATTAACCAAAAAGGAAGATGTCATGAACGCCAAACGTCAAGCCGCTAGATTCGTTAGAAATATCGCTAATGAAAAAGGTGTTGCTGCGTTAGATGTATTATTCGCTGAAGTCGGTCCAAGATTCACATCCCGTAACGGCGGCTATACCCGTAGATTAAAACTCGGTAATAGACGTGGTGATGATGCTCCAATCGTGGTCGTCACTTGGGTTGAATAATTATCCATCATTAAAAAGAACCATCAGTTAATTCTGGTGGTTTTTATTTATTCCACTGTGGCTAAATATGGTATATAATTTAGTCGCAGGAGGTAATAACTATGAACATTGTTCCAATGAGAGATCTTAAAAACACCACAAAGATTGAAGCTCTTTGCAAACAAACAAAAGAAGCAGTTTTTGTAACCAAAAATGGTTATGGTTCTTTAGTGGTTATGGATATGGATCTATATGAAGAACTACTGCAACAAGCTTATGAAGCTAAGTTAATTAACCGTGCACTCAAAGATGTGGAAGAAGGAAAAGTTAGAGATGGCGACGAGGTTATGAAAGAAATCGAAGCCAAGTATGGTTTTTAAAATAGACTACACTGATTCTTTTACTGAAGATTTTGTACGAGCTTTAAATTATATTTCTATTGAATTGTGTAATTTTCAAGCCGCAAAAGATTTAAAAGAAAGAATAAAACAATCTTTAACTCTTATTAGAGAATTCCCATATAGCTGTCCAATAGTTCCTAACACTTTCATTCCAAGAAAACGACTGCGAAGAAAAGTAATAAACAATTATTCCTTATTCTATGAAGTCGATGAGAAAAACAAAACAGTAGTGGTATTGAGATTAATACTATCAAGAAGAAACCCAAGAGCGTAAGAGTAACAACATACACGCCACCTAGTCTTTAGCGGTGTTTTTTTATTTGCTTTTTTAAGTTTCAAAAAAACAAAAAAGAATTATTTTTATTAATTAAATAAATATCTAAGATTTATTTGTATAAAAAATTAATTTAAATTATTATAAAGTATCTCGCTAGAGATGAAAGTGAGAGAAACATGAAAAAGTTATTCAAAATCATTCCGTTATTAGTACTTCCGTTATCATTATCATCTTGTTCCTTTATTGAATCTTTCATTAATGGTGGTGGAAACGAACAAGAAGAAGTTACTGATAATAATGTATATCCAACAAGTTTAGTTATTGAAGGTGAAAACAAGATTGTTGTCGGTGAATCTACAACACTTACTGCAAAATTTTCACCAACAAAAGTTACTAATAATACAGTGACATGGACATCTAGTAATAATAGTGTTGCTACAGTTACAAGTGGTGGTAAAGTAACAGGCAAAGCAAATGGTAATGTGACTATTACCGCATCTATGAAAGGTGCGAATAAAACCACAATTACCGCGACACACGAAATGACAGTTGGCACTCCTGCCGCAACTGGTGTCCAACTAGATAAAACATCAGTGACATTAGAATATGGCAAAACCACACAACTTACTGCTACAGTTAATCCAAAATATTCCAGTCAAGATGTGACATGGAGTTCAAGTAATAGTACAATTGCCACAGTTTCTAATAGTGGTTTAGTGACAGCAAAAAATATTGATGGTACCGCAGTTATTACCGCGACAAGTGTTGATGGTGGATTTACTGCTTCTTGCCAAATCACAGTTAAAGAAGTTGTTGGCACAACAGTCATGATCTATATGTGTGGTGCAGACCTTGAAAGCGATAACGGTTTAGCATCCATGGATTTAGATGAGATCTTATCCGTTAGCGGACAACCAGATGAAGTTAACATCCTTGTTGAAACTGGTGGTGCTAAGAGTTGGAGAAAATCCCAAATTCCTAATAACAAATTAGCAAGATGGGAAATTAGAAATAGACAATTTATTAAAAAGAGTGATAGCTTTACCACAAATACAAACATGGGCTTAACAAGCACATTACAAAGTTTCTTAGAATGGGGCTTTGAAAACTATCAATCTGATAAATACGGTCTCATCTTATGGAACCACGGTGGTGCAATGGGTGGCTGCTGTTTTGATGAAAATAACGGTGACGATTCATTATCCGCTGATGAAGTTTATACAGCAGTTAAAAATGCTAGAGCCAATAAAGGCATTAGCGACAAACTTGAATGGATTACATACGATGCTTGCTTAATGGCGGTTCAAGATATTGCTGAATATAACTCTTATAACTTCAACTACATGCTTTCTTCTCAAGAATCTGAGGCTGGTTATGGTTATGACTACGATGCTTGGTTACCAACTTTATATAACAATCCAGGCATCAATGGTGGCAATTTATTAGAAGTTATTGGCCACACCTTCATGGTAGAAGAAAAATATTTATTCCAAACTTGGGGTGATCCATTTGACCAAACACAATCCGTTTATGATTTAAGTAAAATGCCTGCTTATAAAGCAGCATTTGAAGCAATTGCTTCTGACTTAAATAGTATTATTGGAAGTAATGCATCAAGAGCAAAATCCTTAGGTCAATTAATCGCACAAGCAAGAGAATATGGTCTTGATGAATATGGTGATTCTTGTGGCTTTGAAATTTACGATATGAAAGAAGCATTGAATAAAGTAAAAGCCAACGCTACATTCTCATCCATCTCTTCAAAAGTTAGTGCATTCTATAATGTGCTTGATGATATGGTGATTTACGAAGAACATGGTGAAGCTACAACAGGATGTGGTATTTGTATCTTCTCGCCTTGCTATCTCTCTATACCATATAACTATGGCGGTAGCGAATACACTAAGAGCAATTTCACAGAATGGAAGAAAGTCTCTAATAAAATCTGGCCAGAATTATATTCAAACTGGGCTAATTAAAAATTCATAATCTTGGAGTGGAATTCCCACTCCTTTTTAATTTTAAAAAACCTTAAAACATATATATATTCAAAGATAAGAAATAAGATTTATTCCTTTTTAGGATGTTTTTACCGATTGAGATAAAAATAATACTTATATGTAAAAGACCTATGTTAAAATAATTACACAAATTTAGGGGAAATTTATAAATGAAAAACTTAAACAAATTATTTGTTGGCGCTGCAGCGTTAGTCCTATTGACAGCCTGTGGTCCAAGCAAAGTCTCTTATGAGAAATTTAAAGAAAAAGCTGAAGCTGCAGCGGAAAAAGATCCTGGCTATACAAAAGCCACAGCAAAAGGAACATTCTATTCAAATAACCTAGGTATTGAAGTGACAATCAAACTCAATAATACATTTGTTAAAGGCAACGAAGGTTGGGTATTAAAAGAAGGCGAAGAATCCAATGCCGGAACACTTGCTGCAATTGGTTTACTCTCAATGAGAGCATCTACAGTTGGTGAAAATGATAAAACAACCTATTATGCTGGAAATGGTTTCAAAACTGTTACCACTAGTGATAAAGGCGATACCACAATCGTATATAACTCCAATGGTTATGTTACCTCCTATAAAGGTTTACTCGCTGGCGGAGATGCTAATTTCAAATTTAGCTGGTCCAAATAGTTGTTACATTATTTATTCAAAGAGTCGTTCAATCAAATGACTCTTTTTTGTTATTTATTTTATTGTTAAAATATATACAAGATTTATTCTTAATACTTTTTAGGGGGAAACAATAATGTCCAAGAAGTACCAAGAAGAATATGAAGTTGGCTTTTCGCCACGTTTAGTCATGGAAGAAGCAAGCAGATGTTTGCTATGTCTAGACGCTCCATGTTCATCAAGTTGTCCAGCGGGAACCAATCCTGCTAAATTTATTCGTTCCTTACGCTTCAAGAACGTCAAAGGAGCGGCAGAAACAGTCCGTATCAATAATATTTTAGGTGCGATATGCGCAAGAGTATGTCCAACTGAAAGATATTGTCAGGAAGGTTGTTCTAGAAGTGGTATTGATAAACCAATCGATATTGGTCGTATTCAACGCTACATCACAGATTTTGAAGATGCCTTAAAGATGGACATCTTAGAAGTCAAAGAATCTAATGGAAAGAAAGTCGCAGTGGTAGGTTCTGGCCCTGCTGGTTTAACAGTCGCTGCCGAACTCGCTAAAGATGGTTACCAAGTAACTATTTATGAAAAAGAAGCAAAAGCTGGCGGTTATTTAAGATATGGTATCCCAGAATACCGTTTACCAAACGAAGTGGTTGATAAAGAAATTAAACGTATTGTCGAACTCGGTGTTGATATTGTTTTAAATACCAAAATTGGTGAAGACGTGAAGATTGAAGACTTAAGAAAAGAAAACGACGCAGTCATCTTAGCGGTTGGTTATAGCGAAGGTAAGATGTTACCAATGTTTGAAAATAACCGTAAAGTCATTAAGGCTGTTGATTGGTTAAAGAAATGTAAAGATAAGAAAGGCAAAATTAAAGTACCTGAAAACGTCTTAGTTGTCGGTGGTGGTGACGTCGCAATGGATGTCGTCACATCACTCAAATTATTAGGATGCCCACATGTCACAGATGTTGTTTATGAACAATTCTCAGAATTCAGAGCATCTAAGAAAGAACTTAATAACGCCCAAGAACAAGGTGTCACAATTATCGATGGCTATGTCCCAGTGGCAGTGGCTAGAGGTGGCATTGTGAAATTCAAACACAGAGTTATTCCTGCTGAACTCAAAGTTAAAGCGGATCTCATTATCCTCGCTGTTGGTCAAATGCCAAATGTCGATAACTTATGTGTTAATTTAGAAAAAGGTGAAGTGAACGCAATAGGATGCAGAGTCCCAGATACAAACATGTTCTTTGCGGGTGACATTGGTCATGGTGAAAAGACCGTTGTTTGGGGTGTGCGTTCTGGCAAAGAAGTCGCCTTCGAAGTAAAAAGATTTTTAGGAGGTAAGAAATAATGGTTAAAAAAGATTTATCCATTACCTTCATGGGTGTGAAATTCCCTAACCCATTCTGTTTATCATCTTCTCCAGTTGGTAACTGCTATGACATGTGTGCGAAAGCATATAGAGAAGGTTGGGGAGGTGTTGTCTTTAAGACAATCGGACCAAAGCATTATTTAATCGATGAAGTTTCTCCACGTTTTGATGCTTTAACAAAAGAAGCCGAACCATTTGTAGGTTTTAAAAACATGGAACAAATCGCGGAACATTCATTAGAAGAAAACCTCGCTGATTTAAGAAGATTAAAGAAAGAATTCCCAAATAATGTTCTCATTGCTTCTATTATGGGTAGTAATGAAGAAGACTGGGAAGTCTTAGCAAAACTCGTCACCGAAGCCGGTGCGGATATGATTGAACTTAACTTCTCCTGTCCTCAAATGACATCTCATGCGATGGGTAGTGACGTTGGTAGTAATCCTGAATTATGTAGAAAATACTGCGCAGCGGTGAGAAGAAGTACCAAACTTCCATTCATGGCTAAGATGACACCAAATATTACTGATATGTGTGCACCCGCGATCGCCTCTATCGAAGCTGGTGCGGATGGTATCTCCGCAATCAACACAATCAAATCAATCATCAATGTTGATTTAGATAAGAAAGTTGGTTTACCAATCATCAATGGTAAATCATCCATCTCCGGATATTCTGGTAAAGCTGTTAAACCAGTAGCCTTAAGATTCATTCAACAAATGAAAACTCATCCTCAATTAAAGGATGTGGAAATTTCCGGTATTGGTGGTATTGAAACTTGGGAAGACGCAGCCGAATTCATCTTATTAGGTTGTAAGAACTTACAAGTCACAACCGGAATTATGCAATATGGCTATCGTATCGTTGAAGATATGAAAAATGGCTTAATGCATTATATGGATGAACAAGGTGTTGACAGATTAGAAGATTTAGTCGGTCTTGCTAATAAGAACATCATTCCAGCGGAAGAACTCGATAGAGACTATATCGTCTATCCAGAAATTAATAACGACAAATGTGTCGGATGTGGTAGATGTGTTATTTCCTGCTATGATGGCGCACACCAAGCTATGGAATGGGACAAAGAAAAACGCCGTCCAAGCTGTAACCATGATAAATGTGTCGGATGCTTATTATGTGGACTTGTTTGTCCAGTAGGAGCAATCAAACCTGGTGAAAGGGTGTTAAAGAAAGGTCGCAAAGCGAAGAACTTATCGAAGATGGTTCTTCAAGAAAGCGTCGAAAAGCTTTAATATGTATTAAGACCCCTGCCTGCGGGTGGGGGTTTTATGTCTCATTAATATGGATAAGAAATACATTCTTGAACACTTAACTTTATTTGATAAAGCATCTCTTCTTGTGGGCTATGCGAATATGCGCACTAGGCCGATAGAAGCTTTTGATATTCCTTCACTCGTTATGACCGATGGTCCTAATGGTGTGAGAAAAGAAAACGATGGCAATAACGGAATCGATAGCGCGGTTAAGACATTACCTGCGACATGTTTTCCTTGTGGAAGTGCTTTAGCCGCAAGTTGGGATAATGAACTATTCTATAAAGTTGGAAAACAAATCGCTTTAGAATGCCGTTACTATGGCGTTAATGCTTTATTAGGCCCCGCGATCAATATTAAAAGAAATCCATTATGTGGTAGAAACTTTGAATATTTAAGTGAAGATCCATTATTATCTGGATATCTATCCGCGAACTATATTAATGGTGTGCAAGAAGAAAAGGTTTTAGCGTGCGTTAAACACTACGCATGTAATAACTTAGAGAAGTGGAGATATGTCGGTAATTCCGTCGTTGATTTACGCGCATTAAATGAAATCTATTTAAAACCATTTGAAATCGCGATTAGAGAATCAAACCCAGGCATGGTGATGACTTCATATAACCAAATCAATGGTACATTCGCTAGTGAGAATGTTTATCTAATATTAAATAGACTTAGAAATAAATTTAAATATAACGGATTAACCGTCACCGACTGGGGTGGAATGGTTAATAGAGATACCTCTTTAAATGCTGGACAAGATTTAGAAATGCCAGGAATGATTAAAGAGAATATTAAAAAGATTGTCGATGGTGTTGATCATAATATGATTCTTCCTTCCACAGTGGATGCTTCTGTAACTAGATTATTAGAAGCGATTGAAAAGACACGCGTGGATGATAAACCAAATGAATCAGTCTTTAAAGAAAGTAGAAAAGTTGCTTTAGAAGCAGCGATTAAATCCGCAGTCTTATTGAAGAACAACAACGAATTATTACCTTTAAATAAGAATAAGAGATATTGCATCATCGGTGATTTATTCACAAATATCACTTTCCAAGGCAATGGTTCCGCATTAGTCAATGCGAATGATTTAGTGGATAACATTACCGCGTTTAATAACTATGGTGTGCAATATGATTTCGCAAGAGGCTACTATGCGAATTCACAATTACCAAATTTACTTTTAGAACAAGAAGCACTTAATCTTGCAAAAGATAGTGATGTCATTCTCTTCTTTGGCGGTCTATCTGATCTCGCGGAATCCGAAGGCTTTGATAGAGAAAACATGTTCCTTGACGCTCCGCAAATGCACTTGATGGAAAAACTCGTGGAACTCAATAAGAAGATTGTCTTTATCATGTATGGTGGAGCACCATTTGAAATTCCATGTAAAGAAAATATTGATGCGATGCTATATATGAACTTACCAGGTCAATATGGTGGTGAAGCATTAGTGAAACTCTTATTTGGTGAAGTTTCTCCAAGTGGCCATTTAGCGTTTTCCTGGCCAGAGAGATATGAAGATGTTCCTTTTGGCGATAAATACGCAGAAACACCAATTGAGTTATATAAAGAATCAATCTATGTTGGATACCGTTATTATTCCACAGCGAAGAAATATGTGAACTTCCCATTTGGATATGGTCTTACATACGGCAAATATCACTTTGAAAATCTCAAAGTAAAAGTCAATGAAGAAGATATCGATATTACCTTTACCGCGGAGAATGATGGTGTGCCTCATGTGGAAGCAGTGGCCCAAATCTATGTCAGCAAACCAGATAGTAAGATTTATAGACCTATAAAAGAACTCAAAACATACGCGAGAATCGTCCTTAAAAAAGGAGACAAGCAAATAATCAATCTAAAGATTAAACTCGCTGATATGGTTGTTTATGATAGAAAAACTGGTAATGATGTTTTGGAAGATGGTGAATACATTATTCATTTAAGTGAACACGTTAATAAAGACGTCGAAACTGTGAAGATTAATCTTAAAGGTGAGAAATTATCTTCTCTTCCTGAGGAAGAAAAATATTTCTATCCAGAAAACTTAACTGAATTAGAAAAATCCGACTTTGAAAAACTCATCGGTTATGAAGTCGAAGATTATAAGCCAGCGAAGAAACCATATACGATGGAAACACCGATTTGTGAATTCAAATCCTTCTTTGGAAGAATCGCGAAAAACAAGATGTTAGAAGCTGGCGATAAGATTATCAAAGATGCGAAGAAGATTGAAGATGAAAAAGAAAGACAAAGACAAATCAAAGCAGGTTACTTCGTTAAGAAGATGGTTCTTGTTAACTGCTTAAGAAGTTTGTCCTTTTCCTCATCGAGCGTACTTCCATATAAGAAAGCTAAAGGAATCTTAGACCTAGCTAATGGTAGAGTCTTTAGAGGACTAAACAAATTAATTAGATAAAAGAAAGCTTCCAACCATAAGTATCAAGCCCGTTAGGGATAAAAATCCTGAATAAAATAGCGTAGTTACAGACAGTTTAATTCCTGAATTGGCTATTTTTTTACATTTTCAAGTAAATTTGCAACAAGTAGAATAGTTCTTTGAGTGACTGCCGATAATGTTAATTCTTTTAATTATTTAATGAATAAATTTTACGTAAACGGAAAAAATATTCAGTGATTAGTTGAATTATTGCATTAGCGTTCCTATAATAAAATTGAAAAAATCTTACGTAAACGGAAAAAATATTCAACGGAGGTTATTTATGTTAAGAATTAATAGAGAAATCTATCTTAATCAGCTGGTAAATAAACAAAATAATGGACTAGTAAAAATAATTACTGGAATGAGAAGATGTGGAAAATCGTTTCTTCTCGATCCTATATTTAAAGAATATTTAATTGGTAAAGGAATAAGTGAAAACCATATCATTAAAATAGATTTTGATGAACGAAGGAATACTAAATATCAAGATCCTGATGTTTTAGACGAATATATTAGGAGCTTAATTGTTGATGATGCCCCATATTATTTGTTATTAGACGAGATTCAAAAAGTAAACGATTTCGAATCGGTATTAAATGGTTTTTTGCATATCAATAATTTAGATATATATGTTACTGGAAGTAATTCTAAATTTTTATCGTCTGATATCATTACTGAATTTAGAGGGCGTGGTGATGAGATTAGAGTTTTTCCTCTTACTTTTTCAGAATATTATTCTGTATTTGAAGGTGATAAAGAAGATGCTTGGGAAGAATATATTATTTATGGTGGATTACCAAAAGTAATTTCTTTTAAAAGCGAAAGCGAAAAATCCAAATATCTTAAACAATTATTTGAAAAAACCTACATATGCGATATTGTCGAAAGAAACAACATTCAAAGAATAGATATTTTAGATTCATTATTAAATATATTGGCTTCATCAATCGGTTCATTGACCAATCCAAACAAATTATTAAATGCATTCCGAAGTAATGGGGTTAAAGATTTATCGATAAATACTCTATCTTCTTATTTGAAACATTTGGAAGATTCATTCATGATTGAAAAATCCGAAAGATACGATATAAAAGGCAAAAAATATATTCAATCACCTTTTAAATTCTATTTTTCGGATATTGGATTAAGAAATGCTAGACTAAACTTCAGACAGCAAGAAGAAACTCACATTATGGAAAATATTATTTATAATGAGTTATTAGCTCGTGGTTTTAATGTGGATGTTGGAGTTGTAACTATTCGAGAGGGAGATGCAAAAAAACAAACTGAAGTTGATTTTATATGTAATCAGTTTAATAAGAAGTATTACATTCAATCAGCACTTTCTCTTTCAACTCATGAAAAAACAATTCAAGAAGAAAGGCCTTTATTAAATATCCATGATAACTTTAAGAAAATAATAATTGTAAAAGGAAACAAAAAGGCGTGGATTACCGAAGAAGGCATTTTAGTTATCGGAATTTTTGAATTCTTACTTAATAAGAACAGCTTGGATCTATAATAAAACGCACTGATAAAAATTCTATGTTTGCTAAAGAATGCAAAGTGAAAAGCAAAGACAATCTATTATTTATAAAAATCCCTAATAGGTTTCATCTAATGGTAGGAGTTTTTTAATTACCTAATATTGCGGAGTCAGATAGCATATCATTACTAGCTTTAGTGAACATTTCGAGTAATTGTTCAATGGTTAGTTTTTCTTTTTCTTTGCCGTTTATATCCGCGATGATATTGCCTTTGTTCATCATGATTAAGCGGTTGCCATATTTAATCGCATCTTTCATGTTATGGGTAATCATAATTGTGGTTAAATTATTCTTTTTCACTATTTCATCGGTGATTTCTAGGACTTTTGCAGCGGTCTTTGGATCTAATGCTGCAGTATGTTCATCTAGTAGAAGAACTGGTTTAGTGAGGTCGAACACTCTTACTTTCTTATCAAATTCATTGAAAGCTTCTTTTAATTGAACTTTCTTTTCTTCTTTAGAAAGTGATGATGATTTGATTTCAGCTTTCTTATTTTTGAATTCTTCTTTCGCCTCTTTAAAGGCTTTATCAAATTCTTCTTTCGCGATTTTTTTATCACCATCGTAGAAGCGAATATAATCTCTTCTAATCATATGGTGAGATGGCTCGTTACGAATTGTCGCCATTAAAAGGGTTAAAGCTTGTCTTTGACCACCAGACAATAGTCCAACCTTTTCATTAAGTCTATTTTCTAAACCTAAATCTAATGTCTTTAATTGTTCGATGAAGAATTCTTTATCTTTAGAATGGCAGCTCCATCTAAATAATGATCTTCTCATCCCTCTTCTAAAAGCGAGTGATAAGTTTTCTAAGACAGTCATATCGCCTGCGGTTCCCATCATCGGGTCTTGGAACACTCTTCCAAAATAAGGGGCTCTTTTAAATTCTGGTAAACGGGAGACATCGTTATTATTTAAAAGAATCAATCCCTCATCCGCTTCATAGGAACCAGATACGATATTGAGTAGCGTTGATTTACCTGCGCCATTACCACCGATAACAGTAATAAAGTCACCGGATTCTAATTTGAGATGCAAATTATTAATCGCGACTGTTTCGCTGCTAGTGCCAGGGTTAAATACTTTGCGAATGCCTTTTAGTTCGATCATAAGTTATTTTCCTCCTTTAGCAGTTCTTTATTCTTTTTCCATTTTTTAATTCTAGGAACAATAGTTTTTCTTAAATGTGGGATACCTAAGAATAAGGCAACGATTACTGCGGCGAGCATCTTTAATAAGTCAGTATCTAAACCAATAAAGACAACGGTTTGATAAACGATATAGTAAATAATGGAGCCCACTCCTACTGAGAGTAATCTCACTAAGAAGTTTGGCGATACTTTAGAGAATATTGCCGTGCCGATAACGACTGCGCATAAGCCAATAACAATCGCGCCTCTTCCCATATTGATATCTGCGAATCCTTGATATTGAGACAATAAAGCACCTGATAAGGCTACTAAACCGTTAGAAATCATAAGACCTAAAACGATATTGAATTTAGTGTTAATACCTTGTGCCTTACTCATCTTAGGATTATTACCTGTCGCTCTAATGGATGCACCGAGTTCTGTACCAAAGAACAAATATAATAATCCGGCAACTGCGATAAGGATTAAGAATAATATCCATAAACTGTTATAGATATTTAATTGCGACACTAATACGGGTGTCGCTCTAGCGTTAATTGCGATATTAGCTTTGCTACCCGCGATTTTTAAATTAATAGACCATAAGGCTAATTGGGTTAAGATACCTGCTAGGATAGGTGGTATACCTAAACATGTGTAGAGAAGACCTGTCACAAGTCCACACAATAAACCAGCGAGGAATCCTAATAATAAACCGAGTGCGAAATGTCCTCCATGAGCCATAACTACCACACAGACAATGCCACCTGTAGCAAAGCTGCCATCGACAGTTAAGTCAGCGATATTTAATACTTTAAAAGTAATAAATACACCGATAGCCATGATCGACCATATAAGCGCTAGACATAGCGCACCAGGTATTGAAGATAAATATTCAAGCATATTATTCGATTGGGGTGAATCCTTCAGGAACTGTGATGCCTAGTGTTTCACAAATCGTAGGATTATATTTCTTAACAGGATTTTCATCATAAGCAATTGGCATTTTAGAAATATCTTTCTTATCTTTTAAAATCTCAACCGCCATTTGACCGGTTTTTAAACCTAAGTTGTAGTAACTAATTGATAACGTGAATGCGCCACAACCTCTGCACATACCTTCTTCACCAGTGACTACTGGAACGTTATGTGAGGAACAAACGGAATTAATAACAGAGGTGCATGAAGCAGCAGCATTATCTGTTGGAATATATAAGACATCAATATTATTGATATTGCCATTTAAGACCGCACTAATATCATTACTATCTGAGAATGACATTCTTGTTGTGGTTAAACCTTTTGCTTGTAATTCGCTTTCCACAACTTGAACTTGGTATAAAGAGTTAGCTTCTGCAGAACAGTATAATAAACCAACTTTTGTGGCACTTGGGAATACATCAACAATCATTTGTGCTTGTTCATCAAGTGGCGCTAAATCACTTGTTCCAGAAACATTGCCACCGACTGTACCATCAAAGTCTTCAATACCTAAGGCAACACCGTATTCAGTAATGGATGTACCCAAGATAGGAATTGTGGTTGTGCTATTGTAAGCCGCTTGTAGAGCTGGGGTAGCATTAGCCATAATAAGATCAACTTTCTTACTGACAAATGAATTAGCAATAGTGGTACATGTTGCGGAATCACCGGATGCGTTCTGTAAATCAAATTTTACATTTTCCGCGCCTAAACCTTCCTTAACAGCGTCCATAAATCCTTTTGTGGCTGCGTCTAAGGCATCATGAGTGATTAATTGGCAAATACCAATCGTGGTTTTCTTCTTTGTTAAATTGCAACCTGTAATCGCCATTGCAATTAAAGGGAAGATGAGTAGTAGTTTAGTCTTTTTCATAAATTTGTCTCCTTTTCTAAACTAATAAAATAAAAAGTTTGATGTTGTTAGCACCAAACTTCAATATCCATTTTTCTTTTCGGTGCCGTTTAGATTTATTAATCAACAACACCTAATAGCTAAAAGGCCAAGACATCATTGATTATGTTTTGGGTAATAATAGCTATAAAAATAAAAGAATGTGTGTTTCATATTATTTCTTGTGTATAAGTCTAATACAAAAGAAAAGAATATATCAACAATTAATTATTAAATAAGGAAAAATACCGAGATAAACATTTATTTTATTAGTAAGCGCTAATCCCGTTTTATAAAAAACAAGCACCTCTAATGGGTTGCTTGTTTTAATTCTTTATTGGTTTTTCTTTTCTTAAGATACTTGGTTAACCACTTATCAATCTTTCTTACCAACCAGAATAATAATCCTAAGTAGGCTATAATAACCACAAGTAATCTTATATATTCAATAATGTTATTTCCAATAAAGACCCAATTGAATTCTTTAAGATTATTCACTAAGTCTTGAGGAATGATTTGTAAGCCGAAAACGATAGTGGCGCAGCCAATACCTCTACATAAAACGATTTCCGCGAGGTGGACCCAGAAGTTCATTTTAGTAGCGCCGCTCACCATACAGATTGCGTCATCAGGGAAGATAGGTAATAAGTACATGACTGGAACATAGACCATACCTTTTTCTTGGACTAAGTCTTTAGCCTCTTCATAATCTTCTTTTCCTAATATTTTAATAATGGCTTTATTGCCACCGAATCTTCCGATTAAATCCATGATCACTGAAGTAATAACAACGGAAACAAAACAAATAAGGAAGATAACTATCGGTGGATAATAATCAAATGTTGCCACAGATAATAAATCAAAAATCATGCTACAAGCAGGAACAAAAGATAAGAACACAGTGAATGAAACACGTAAAAGAATATAAACAATAACGGCCCAACCACCTGTGGATTTGATCCATCCTTTTAACTTATCAGCATCAGTAAAACCAAAATGTCTTAAGACAAAATAGATGGCTACACTAATCGCCGCAACGACTAATAAAACCACTAATATTTTTAAATATTTCTTTAATTTTTCCTTACTTGGTAATTTCATGACTCTCTTATTGTAATCTTTTATATTAAAAAACAAAAATAAAGAAGTATCAACTTATATCATTCCTGACATTATTTAAGGTTCATCTAAGTTATAGTTATTATCAAAAAAAGAAAATAGTGATGCAGAAGTTTCTTTAAAAAGAAATAAAGGTATAATTGAAGCGGTTCAAGACGGAATCAAAATTAAATTTATTGTTATTTATAATAAATATTTAAATATAAATAATGTAGAATTGTATTTGTAATACGAGGTGATTTTTATGGTATTAGATTCTTTATTAACTTTAACTATCGTTAGTTTGATTATTTCTCTTATTGTTTTAGTTGTTTTAGTTGTGGTCCTTATAGTTCTTTTAAAAAGAAAACCACAACCCCAAGTGGAACAACAAGCCCCTGTTTTAGATTTAAAAGAAATTGGTGCTTTATCTAACCAACTAGATAACCTTTCTAAAGAAATGAAAGGCAATATTGAACTTGCTGTTAGCAAAGAAATGACTAAGACCTACGAAGTGCTTGGCAAACAATCAAATGAAAATAATGAAAAATTAGATAGATTCAAATCCGGAATTACCGAAGATTTAAATAAGAGATTTGACGCGCTTAATGAAGCGATGGTTAATCGTTTAAATGACATCAATAAAAAGGTTGATGAAAAACTTCAAGAAGGTTTTAAAGGCACTTCTGAATCAATGGCGCAAGTAAGAGAAAGACTCCAAGCTATTGATGATGCGCAAAAGAATATTGAAACATTATCTAAAGATGTTGTTTCTTTAAGAAATGTCTTAGAAGGAAATCAATCCCGCGGACAATATGGCGAATATCAATTATCCATGGTTTTGCATAATGTCTTTGGTGACACAGTTGGTTGTTATCAAGAACAATACACAATGAAGAAAGTCAAAGATGGTGATGATGTTCGCGCTGATGCAGTGGTGTTTATGCCAGAGCCAAACAAGATGATTTGTATCGACTCAAAATTCCCATTCCAAGATTACAATCGTATTTTTGAAAGTACAGATAAAGAGGAGATTGAAAAACTCACAAAAGATTTCACCTCTTCAGTGAAAAAACATATCACTGCGATTAAAGATAAATATATCGTTGAAGGTAAAACTGCGCCTAATGCGATTATGTTTATTCCTAATGATGGTGTCTTTGCGTTTATCTTTCAAAATTGTCAGGATGCTGTCGAATACGCACGTGCGCAACGTGTTGTGTTGACATCACCAAGTACACTTCCATCTATCTTATACACAATCAATATGGTTCGTATCGAAGTTGAAAGAGCAAAGAATGTCCAAGAGATTTCTAGACAACTATCCAGACTTGGTAAAGACTTTGAAATGTTTGGTCGAGAATGGGATCAATTCTCATCTCAACTTGAGAAAGCCTCAAATAGCAGAGAAAAACTCGATAAACGAGTTGGTAAAATTACTTCTAAGTTCGATGCGATTAAAACGAGTAATCCATCAGAACTTACAAGTGAAGATGAACCTCAATTAATTGAAGGTGACGATCAATAAGAAGTGCTTATTAGCACTTCTTTTTATCCTTTGAAATATAATTTCTTTTTGTGATTTACTGGTTCTTCAGTGACATTAATACCCAAGGCTTTTAATGTGCTTCTTTCAACCTCGGAAAGGATGGTACTGCTGTGGAGTTCTAATCCTTTTAATTTTGGAAGTTGTTTTAACGCTAATTCAGCAAGTGGATTAGTGATAGCTTGAATTGATAGAGCGATAAGAACTTCTTGCGCTCTAATGCCAGCGTAGTTTCTATGTAAGTAATTAACTTTTAACGTTACGATTGGCTCTATAACACTTGGTGATAATAAGTAGATACTTTTATCAATCTTTGCGAAGTATTTAAGTGTATTGAGTAATAGTGCAGCGGAGGCTCCTAATAGTTGAGAACGGTGACCGGTAATAATCTTACCATTTTCAAGTTCAATAGCTTCGCTAGGTTCGTTTTCTTTCTTTTCAATTTCTAATGCTTTTTTAACGCATTTACGATCAGTTGGTTGAACTCCCGCTTTGTTCATAAGCATTTCCATTTTTTCTAATGCTTCATTTGGAAGTTTGCCGAGGAAGATTTTCAATCTTGTTTCGTAATATCTTCTGAGGATTTCTTTTTTACTGGCTTCAATGACTTTTTCTTCATCTTTGATGCCAAAACCTACCATATTAACACCCATATCTGTTGGTGAATGATATGGTGTTTGACCATAGATCTTTTCAAATATTGCCTTGAGCAGTGGGAAGACTTCAACATCTCTATTGTAGTTAACTGTGGTGACACCATATTTCTCTAAATGGAAGGGGTCAATCATATTGACGTCGTTTAAATCAATTGTCGCGGCTTCATAAGCTAAGTTAACTGGATGATTTAAAGGTAAATTCCACACTGGGAATGTTTCATATTTTGCATATCCTGCGCGGATACCGTTTTTGTTATCTAAATAAATTTGTGATAAACAAGCCGCCATTTTGCCGCTTCCTGGTCCAGGTGCGGTAACAACCACTAATGGACGAGTGGTTTTTACATATTCATTCTTGCCTAAACCTTCATCGCTAACAATGAGTGGAATGTTATGTGGATAGCCGTTAATCTTATAGGATTTATAAACATTGATTCCGCTATTCTTGAGTTTTTGTTCAAATTCAAAAATAGAGGAGAAATCTTGATAGAAAGAAATGATTACAGAAGAGACATATAAACCAACATTATTATATGTATCAATTAATCTAAATACTTCTTCTTGATATGTGATTCCGATATCTCCTCTAACTTTGTTAGAATTGATATCGTTTGCATTCACGACGATGATAATTTCCGCTTTATCTTTGATGCCTAAAAGCATTTGAAGTTTACTATCTGGTTCAAAGCCAGGAAGGACTCTTGATGCATGATAGTCATCAAATAATTTGCCGCCAAATTCGAGGTATAATTTGTCACCGAATTTCGAAATACGATCCAAAATATTCTTTCTTTGAATATTTAAATATTTGTTGTTATCAAAGGGTCGCTTTTTCATATATTAAAAATGATAAATCTTTTTATTTATGTAGAAAATAATAAAGATAGAAAAAATTACAAATATTTGAGATTATAAATATGTATTATGTGTTTCTTCAGAAAAAAACCAAAAGTTCAAATTCATGGCAAATACTTCGTTGGACAATTTGTCCATTTTAGGTATCGTGATGATTTAAAACCAGGATATGTCTATTCTGTTCATTTAGATAAAGATAACAATGTTGTTTATGACATCCAAGTTGGTGGCGAATGCCCTGCGGTGATAGTAAACATCAAGGAAGAAGAAATAATTATAATTTCTTCCAAAAAATAAATAGTAAACAAGATAAAAAATCTCACTAAATCAGTAAACACACGTATATGCTTGGTATAGAATATCGGTGATACGGAGGATACCTACATGGTGGATATTAGAAAAGAATACGAAAGATGGGTCAAATGTGCATTAGAAGACCCTGATTTAGTCGAAGAATTAAAAGACATTTCTAATGATGAAAAGAAAATCGAAGACGCTTTTTATCGTAACTTAGAATTCGGAACTGGTGGACTTAGAGGAGTTATTGGTGCGGGCACTAATAGAATGAATATCTATATGGTAAGAAAAGCCTCACAAGGTTTAGCTAACTATGTAAATAAGAAATTCCCTAATAATCCAAGTATCGCAGTTTCTTTTGATTCTAGAATCAAATCTACATTATTCGCTCACATCGCTTCTGAAGTATTCGCCGCGAATGGTATCAAAGTTCATATCTATAAAGAACTTATGCCAACACCATGTCTTAGTTATGCAGTCAGAGAATTAAATTGCTCCGCAGGTATTATGGTTACAGCCAGCCATAATCCAAGTAAATATAACGGTTATAAGGTATATGGTAGTGATGGTTGTCAAATCACCACACAAGCCGCGAGTGATATCTTAAGCGAAATCAATGCTTTAGATGTTTTTGATGATCCAAAACTTGGTGATTATGATGCCTTTATTAAAGAAGGAATGATAAATATCATTTCTGATGATTTATATACAAAATTTATCAATAGAGTAAAACAAGAATCATTGCTCGTTGATGAGAAGTTAGATAAATCAGTGAAGATTATTTATTCTCCACTTCATGGTACAGGTTTAAAACCGGTTACCAGAATTTTGAAAGAATCTGGTTTTAACAACATTATCGTGGTTAAAGAACAAGAACAACCAGATGGTAACTTCACAACTTGTCCATATCCAAATCCTGAGATTAGAGAAGCAATGCAAGAAGGAATCCGCTATGCGGAAGAGAATAATGCTGACTTATTAATTGCTACTGATCCTGATGCCGATAGAGTGGGCATTGCGATTAAAGATGGCAACGAATATCGTTTATTAACTGGTAACCAAGTGGGTGTCTTATTATTTGACTATATTTGTTCTTTAAGAATTAAACATAACAAGATGCCTAAGGATCCAATCGCAGTTAAAACCATTGTTACTACAGATATGGTGAAGAAAATCGCTGAAAAGTATGGCGTTCAAATTGTGGAAGTATTAACAGGCTTCAAATTTATTGGTGAACAAATTGGTTTATTAGAAGCTAAAGGTGAAGAAGAAAGATATATCTTTGGTTTTGAAGAAAGCTATGGCTATTTAAGCGGTGGATATGTAAGAGATAAAGATGCAGTTGATGGTGCGTTTCTAATCGCAGAGATGTTTGCCTATTATAAGCACCAAGGAATCTCTCTAGTTAGTAAACTTAGTGAACTTTATAAAGAATATGGATATTTCTCCAATTATTTAGATTCATTTGAATTTGAAGGTTCATCTGGATTCAATAAAATGATGTCCATTATGGAGAAAGTAAGAAATCAAATTACATCCATTGGTAAATATAAGATTGTTAATAAGATTGACTATGAAAAAGGCGTTAATGGATTACCAAAGTCCAATGTCTTAAAGTTATTCTTGGATAACGGTACATCAATCGTTGTGCGTCCTTCTGGAACAGAACCAAAATTAAAAATATATACATCCATTTGCGGTGATAATTTTGAAAATAATGATAAAACATATCAAGAACACATTAATGATGTGAAGGTGTTGTTAAAATAATATGAATATTTTGTGTGTTGGTAATTCCTTTGCGGTGGATGCTTCCACCTATGTCCATCAAATCGCTGAAGCAGCGGGATTAGATATTAACATCCATGTCTTATATATCGGTGGTTGTCCAATTGATTTGCATTGGAAGAATTTTAATTCTAAAGATAAAGCCTATGAATTCTATGTAAATGGCAATAGAAATCCCACATTATGGTGTGATATTTTTGAAGGACTTAACTATAAGAAATATGACTATATTACCTTCCAACAAAGAAGTGGTGATTCCGTTGATGCGAATACATTCTTCCCGGAATTAACTTTGTTAATGGAAGGGATTAGAAAATATAGTGATGCGACATATTTATTGCATAAAACATGGAGTTATTCTAAGAGTTTCTCCCACGAAAGATATGGATCAAATCCAATGAACCAAAAAGGCATGGATGACGACATCAAAACCGCTTATATTGAGGCATCGAAAAGAAGTGGCATTCCATACATCATTCCAAGTGGAGAAGCAATTAGATTAGCCAGAGAAAAATACGGCGATGTTCTCGATAGAGATGGATATCATCTCAACGAGACGGGAAGAACATTAACTGGTATTTTATGGGTCTTCTATTTAACTGGAAGAACTGACTTAGATATATCAAGTTTTGTTCCATCAGGACATAGTTATGATGATGTCACCACTGGTGTTAATAAAGAAACAGTTAAAGAACTAGTGAAAATCGCTAAAAAAGCACTAGAAAACAATAAAGGATATAACTTATATGGCAAGATGTGAAAAATTAGAATTTAAAGGAATTCATTACTTATTTTATTATCCAAAGAACTATGTAGAAGGCAAAAAATATCCTGTGATGTTTCACCTTCATGGTGCGGGTTCTCGTGGTACAAACTTTGATAACTTTAAAGGATCAGTTATTTTAAATGCTTTAGATAGAGAAGATTCAGCGTTATCTAATGGTTTTTGCGTGTTCCCGCAATGCCATAAAGAAACTTGGTTTGATATTTGGGATAATTTATTAGGATTAGTTAAAGAAATCTATAACAGAAAAGATGTTGATAAATCAAACTTCAATGCTTCTGGTATATCTATGGGCGGATATGGCATTTATCAAGTGATGATGTGTCTGCCTGAATTATTCCACAAGGCCATCGTTTGTTGTGGTGGTGGAATGTATTGGAATAGCGGTGCGATTAAAAACATCAAATTTAGAATCTTCCATGGAGAACAAGACACAACAGTTTTCCCAGAAGAATCTAGAAGAATGTTTGCAAGACTTAAAGAAGCTTGCGCGGATGTCACTTTAACCATTTATCCAGAATGTGATCACAACTGTTGGGAAGCCACTTATGGCAACTACGATAATCTCAAATGGTTGTTTGAAAAATAATATAAAAATTATTATAAGGATTTAATATGGGCGTATTATCACGATGCGTCCTTATTTGTTTGAGCCAGTCCTGCAAAGGCTGAGAGAGTTAAATATCCCAGATACTTTGTTGGATATTTTTTATATGTAAACAAATGGTAACAAATAATAAACAAACTTAAATGTTTACTTAAAAATGAAATAGTTTACTAATTTACAGCATTCAAATAGACTAGATAATGTAATTATTTAGTTGAGGTACAATATATGGAAAAAAGTAAACTCTATTTGCTTCCACTATGTTTTTTAGTGCTCACCGCGTGTCAGCCTAATAAAGATAATAGTGGTAGTGACATTCCTCCTGCAAAGGGAGAAAAACTCTCTACACCAGTCCTCACAGTTAATAATGAGGGCACAGGCCTCACATGGGCAGCCGTTGAAGGCGCAGTTTCTTATTCAATTAGCGTTAATGAAGCAGAAGCCGTCTCCGTAAATGCCCCAGGCTATGATTTTGCCGAAGAAGCTGGCGAATACGCTGTTAAAGTTGTCGCAGTTGCAAGCGATACAGAATTAAATAGCGAACAAGCTTCGTTCGACTATTCCACAATTTATACAGCCTTAAGTGCTGTCGCATTTGATGAAGACACAGGTCGCATCACATGGTCAGGTTTCCATGGAGCTGGACTCAAATACTCCATTAATGGCGGAGAAGAAGTTGCTGTTGAAGGCGACTACATCGAAGTTGAAACAGGTGGTTTGTATGATATTACAGCCGTCGGTGGTTTCGTTGCAGAAGGCAACAAATACTACGTCAATAACGAGACAAGCGTCAATGTTCAACACATTATCGCTTCTCCAAAGATGGCCCAAGCAATGGTGCTCGAAGATGGTAGCGAAGATAGCAATGCTGATCTCCAAGCTAAATACGACGCTCTTTACTATGGCACCAGTGGCTGGCAACCATCAGCTAATGCAGTTGCAACATTAGATAGAAACAATGAAGGCATTTCTCCAAATAGAAGCTTCAGAGCTATGATCTTCTGCAATGGTAGTTGGTTCAAATGGTTGGCAAAAGAAGCATTCGTTTGTGAAGGCAGTGTTGATTCATTATCCTTCTACGCTAAAGCAGCCGCTCCTTCACAAGCTAGCTTATATTTAAGATGGGAAGTTACCGAAGATCTTATGATCGGTGATTTGAACTTCAAAGGTGTCTATGTGACATACAAACTCGACAAAGTTCCAACTGGCTGGCACAAATACACAGTTGGCATGAACGATGCAAACTGGGAAATTGCCTACAATAATCAAAAATTAGATTTCGCTACAGTCAAAGGCATTCTTGCGACTGCTGGCTATACCATTAATTCATTAGGCGAATTCTTCCAATATTTTGGAAACTTCGCAATCTTAGCAAAATGTGCAAGCACAGGTAGTGGTCCAAAAGGCTATGTCTATGTTGATGAAATTAAACTCAGTGCTGGCGCATTTGAAGCTGAAAACAAAGATTATGAAATCCATGAATGGGCATTCAAATCTAGCGCTCTTTCAAATGGTTACTTCAGATTCAGTAAGGACAATCCTTCTGTTAATAAACTCGTTGTCAAAATGTCCGCTGGTTCCAAGATTTCTTTGGTTCCACAAGTTGAAGTCGAAGACACAAACGTCTTACACGTTGTTGTAACTGGTACTTATGACTTAGATGCTCGCTTCACAGTGGGTGCTGATGGCAAATTAACACTTAATGACGGCGCAACTGGAGCAGTTGCTGCATTCCTCACTGAATTCTCATCTGATCTCTGCCATGTTATCGATGACTTCGAAGACCATACCGAAACAGGTGTTGGCTTAGATGGCAGCCATAAAGATGAAACCACATTCAAAGGTTTAAGAAGTAAATGGTATTCCGATTACTATTCCGGAAATACTTCCAACCCATCCGCAGTCGGTGGCAACGGTTGGTCCATGATGGGTTCAACAGATTACTTAGAATTAAATAAGTCTCCTGATTATGCTCACTATGGCAATCAATCCATGAGATTAAAATACAATGCTACTAACCAAATGAGATTTATCACTTGGGATATGACACAAGCTCCAGCTCCAAGACTTCCAAAGGCAACATATTTATCCTTATGGGTTAGAGCATGTGACAGCCGTGTTAATCAAATTAAAATTAAAGCATTCTTCAATGAACAAATTTCACCTGTTAACCAAGGTGATACATCAAAATATACAGAATTAGTGCAAGATATCGCTGCCGATCCAGATCATGGCTGGGTTGAAGTTAAAGTTACACTCAATCCTGAAAAGAACTATTTCGGTTTCGTTCTCCAACCAATGAAAAACGGTGCCGGAACAGGTGATGATGGCAAATACTTCTATGTTGATAACATCGCGTTATACAACACATTAAGTCCATTCGGAACAAATGCCTAATGTCTAAAACTAAGTCCGTTCGACTTATAGATATTGCTAATGCGTGCGGGGTGACCAAGGGATTGGTCTCCCGCGCTTTAGCAGGTAAATACAATGTGGGTGATGATACTCGCAATTTGATTATGCAAAAGGCCGTGGAACTCGGCTATGACTTCACCAAGTTGCGTACTAGGAGCACAAAAAAACCTTCTGTTGTGATTATCGTTTCTTCTTCTATATTGATGAAAGAAGATTATTGGCAACCAATTTTAAAGAATATGTATGCCACACTTAATCGTTCATCAATTAAGATTGAATACTTTGTATTCGAAAGCAAGAACATCGATCTCGACAGCGTTCGTGCTTTGAAAGATAACTCCTGTATTGCTTTCGTTGTGCTTCATAAGAATCCTGATCCGATTTTTAAAGAACTACGTAAATTTAAGAAACCGATTATTGAAGTCGATCCTAAATTCATGCATTACACTGATGTCACTCAAATTAAATATTCCAACTATATGTCAATGTATGAAGTCACTCAAAGGCTTATTGATAATGGTCATAAACACTTATGTTTTTATGGCTCCGATATGCATGCGATGAGTTTTAGAGAAAGACACGATGGTTTTAGAGGTTGTATTAGAGCCAACGCGTCAAAAGGTGTTGTCGGTCACGATATTATCTTTGATAATTCCGACCTCCAATACGCAAACAATGAAATGTTAGAAAATATGCTTAATGAGCATAAAGATATAAGCGCTATTGTGTGTGCGAACGACATTATCGCCCTCAATGCGTATAAGACCGTGAAGAAAATGGGTAAATCCATCCCAGATGATTATTCGGTCGTAGGATTTGATAATATTGCCATAGGCAAGGAAGCATATCCAGCTTTATCAACATTCAACGTTCCTAGAGAAGAAATCGGTGATGAAATCGGTTTATATATCATTCGATTACTACAAAACGATAAACCACAATTCGCCGAAATCATGATTCGTTGCGACTTTGTCGAACGTGAATCAATTAAAAAATTAAAGGATTAATATTATGAGTAAGATTATCAACGGAAAAGCTATTAAAAATATACCTTGGGAAGAATGTCCTAAAGGTTACGAAGGACCACTTTGGCGTTATAGTGGTAACCCTATTGTCAAACGTCACCCTTCTAAAGAAGTAGCACGCGCTTTTAATAGTGCGTTAGTCCCATTTAATGGGGAATTTATTGGTGTTTTCCGCGGTGATAATCTCGATGATATTCCACATTTATACTTAGGTCATTCTAAAGATGGCATCCATTTTGAGCTTGAAGAAAATAGAATTCAATTTGTCGATCAAAATGGTAATCCAGTTAAAGAAACACTCTATCAATACGATCCAAGAGTTATCCAAATTGAAGATAAATACTTTGTCGTTTGGTGTGATGAATTAAATGGTCCAACAATCGCCATCGCAGAAACTAAAGATTTTAAAACATTCAAGAAATACGATAATCCATTCCTTCCATACAATAGAAACGGTGTCTTATTCCCAAGAAAGATCAACGGTAATTACTACATGCTTTCTAGACCAAGTGATTCCGGACATACCGCCTTTGGCGATATTTTCCTTTCTGAGAGTAAGGATTTAACATACTGGGGCAAGCATAGAGTGGTTGCTCAAAAAGGTTATGAATGGTGGTGCGCACTTAAGATTGGCGCTGGCCCAGTCCCAATTGAATTAGATGATGGCTGGTTCGTCTTCACACATGGTGTCAATCGCACATGCAACGGATACGTTTATTCATTAGGTGCGCTTATTTTAGACCACGACGATGTTTCTAAAGTGAAATATAGATGCAAAAACTTCCTCTTAACCCCAGAAATGGACTACGAGACAAATGGATTTGTTTCTAATGTTATTTTCCCAACTTGTACATTAGTCGACGCTGAAACAGGCAGAATTGCTTTGTATTACGGCGCCGCTGACACATATATCGGCTTAGCTTTCACAACAGTTGATCGTGTTGTTGACTATGTCAAAAAGAACAGCAGATAGATATGGAAAAAGTATTAATCAAAACTAAACAAAGTTTTAAGTTCTCGTTGAAGAAGCGTTTCCTCAATTCGAGATTTTTAATGCTTATGATTATTCCGGCGATTATTTTCTACGCTGTGTTTAATTATGTTCCTATGTATGGTGTTCTCTTATCATTTTCCAGATATTCACCAAGACTTGGTTTGATGGGTTCAATCTTTCAAAATTGGATAGGATTTCAAAATTTTGAATTTATTTTCAATTTTCCAGATTTCTGGAACGCGTTTAAAAATACATTAATTATTGGTTCTATTAAAGTGGTTATTTCTTTTATAAGCGCAGTAACAGTGGCTTTATTAATTAATGAAATCAGAATGCGTTTCTTTAAGAAGGGTGTTCAAATTATCGTTACATTCCCACACTTCTTATCATGGGTTGTGGTCGCTAGCTTATTCAAAATGCTATTTGATGAAACTGGATCTATTAACCATATGTTAGAAATGGCAGGAATGAGTAAGGTTTTATTCTTTGGCAATCCAAAACTATTTTTAACTTTGATTTTCTCTAGTGATATTTGGAAAGAAGCGGGATGGAGTTCCATCATTTATATCGCGACAATGGCAGGCATTTCTCCTGACTTATATGAAGCCGCAGATATCGATGGCGCTTCTCGTTTGCAAAAGATTTGGCACATCACACTTCCAGGCATTAGACCAACAGCAATTCTCTTGCTAATCATGTCTGTTGGCGGTGTCCTTGGTGCGGGATTTGATCAAATATTTAATTTGACTGGGTCATTACACAATGGCCGTGTTATGGACTCGGTGCAAATTATCGACACACTGATTTATCAATATACGTTCCAATCCAAAACAATTACAGAAGGTCAAGCCACCGCGGTTGGCATGTTCAAATCACTGGTTGGTTTTGCCCTTGTTATAACCACGGATAGAATTGCTAAGGCCTGTGGAGAAAGGGGTATCATCTAATGAAAAAAGTTGGTATTGCTAGACTTCCTTTAGCGAATAAAGATAAACCAGGACCATCCACAAAGATTGGACCATTAGATATTATTATCTTCTTTATCTTATTAATTTACGCTTTAGCGGTTATTTTCCCATTCTATTACTTATTTGTCGTTTCGATTACTCCAACAGAAATCTATGCGAATAACCCATCATTATTATTCACACCTAAGGTGACTTTTGAAGCTTATCAAAACGTTTATACAAACCAAGCGATTTGGAATGGATTCGGTATTACAATGATTCTTCTTATTGGCGGTACCGCTTATCAATTATTCTTCACAGTTATTACTGGCTATGCGATGAGTAGAAATAATTGGTTCGGTAAGAACTTTGTAATGAATATGATCTTGGTCACCATGTTCTTTGGTGGTGGCTTAATTCCTTATTATCTTTTAATCAAATCACTAGGAATGCTTGACACCATATGGGTCATGATTATTCCTGGTGCAATTGATACATTCAATATGTTATTAATGCGCAACTACTTTGCTTCCTTGCCAAAGGAACTTGAGGAAAGCGCGAAAGTAGATGGGGCGAACGATGTCCAAATCTTTGTCAAAATCTTCTTACCATTATCTCTTCCAATGTTAGCAACAATTGGCTTATTCTTCGCTGTTGGCAACTGGAACTCTTGGTATAACGGTATGTTATTTAACCATTCACAAAATCTTAAGACTTTGCAACAAGTCTTGCAGGACATCATTGTCACTAAATCATCAACGATTCCAAACCCACATCCAAATCAAATTAATGATGATAGTTTAAAGAATGCCGCAATATTCTTCACAATCTTACCTATGATGTGTTTCTACCCATTCTGTCAAAGATACTTTGTTAAGGGTATTGTTGTCGGTGCGATTAAAGGTTAAGGAGGTATTAACTATATGCGCAAAAAATCATTCTTATTATTAGCAGCTAGTACAATGGCACTCGGTATGCTCTCAGTTACAGGCTGTGACCGTAAAAACAAAAATGATAAATACACAAAGGATGGAAAACTTATTGTTTCCATTAGAAACTTGTATTTTGATGCCTATCGTGGTGGAGATGCCTATTTAGATGAAATCGAAAAGAAATTCATGATGAAATTCGACTTATCATCTTATGACTGGTCGAACTGGTCCACACAAGTTAATGGTTCTATTAATGGTGACACAATGGAAGACGTCTTCCACGCCAACATTGATAGTTATAACTTCGCCAACACATATAAATTCTGGGCAGAAGAAGAAATGATCAAACCATTACCAGAAGACTTATCTAAATGGCCAAACATTCAAACAATGATCAATAACACCACAAATATTGATGCATTAAAAATTAATGGCAAATTATATGGTATTCCAATCGCTAAGGATACAACTGATTACAATACATCATTCTCACCATTTACTTATGTCTATAGAAGAGACTGGGCTAAGAAGTGGGGTGTTTATAAAGAAAATGATGAATACACCTGGGCGGAATTTGAAGCTTTATTAGCAAAATTCAAAACCGAATTAGCACCAACGAATAGATATGCATTAGGTGATGTTGAATGGGGTTATCCGAGCATTCCAAACTTCTATAAGCAAGTTCCACATTGCTTCGCACAAGATGCAGATGGTAAATATGTTAATAACTACACAACTGATGCCTATATTGCAGGTATGAAAGAAGCTAAGAGATTTATGTCTCAAGGTTATTACTATCCAGACCAAAACTCCGCAGCAGATGGTGATATGAATAAGAAATATTACAGCAACCAAATCGGTGTGCTTTATGAAAACCTTTCCTATACCAACTTTGTAAATTTAAAAGGTCAATTAAGAAAAACAAACGCTTCTATTCAAGAATTTAACGTTGATGATGCAGTTGCACTTATGAAAATCAAAGGTAGCGATGGCAAATATGCATTAGAAGGTACCGATAACTGGTTCTCCATGACCTTCTTTGATTATAAAATCACTGATTACAAACAAGAAAAAGTTCTTGATGTCTTAGATTACTTATTAAGTGAAGAAGGAACACTCTTTTCCGTTTATGGTATTGAAGATTATGACTGGGTTAGAGAAGGCGATGAAATTAAAATCGTTGAAGAATACTGGCCAAAAGATGAACGCGGTGATTACGCACTAAAAAATAATGGTGGTAGATATTTAAGATACTTAGTCTCTTTGGGCTATGACTTATTACCAATGGATCCACTTACTGATAAAGCATCAATTAACTACTTGAATGAATGGGATGCAGAAATGAGAGAACATCTCGCTCATGGTGAATTAAAAGTCTTAAAAGAAAATGCCGAAGTTATGTGGCTCACCTCTCCAAAGAAATCTCTTTACTCTGGTGGTATGAGAGAAGACGCTTTGAAAAATGTTATGAAATTCACATACGGCGACATTAACGAAAACCAATATATGGGCAAATTCGGTAACCTTTGGACTGAAGTATTAAAAGAAATTAATGATATTTTAGGTAAGTAATTATGAAGGCTCCATTAAAGATTGCTCTTTTAGGTTTAGTGAGTTTGCTTCAGTTAACAGCTTGCCAAACAGGCAAAAGAAAAGTAAATGATAAGACTGAAGTGTATTTTCTCCACGAAGATATCAACCAAGAATCATTTGGTGGTTTAGGCGTGGAATGGGGTACCTATGAAGACACAGATAAATTAATTGAAGGTGGATGGGATTTAGTTCTCAGACACATGGATCATCTCGGGGCTGCCAGGGTCAGATTAATGACCAACTATGACTGGTTTTGCCAAAACTTTGATGATAAAGGGGACTATGATAAATCTAATGATACTTGGACTTACAACTATACAAATAAATACGCTAAGAACATGATTGATATCTTAGAGTATTGTCAAACTCATGACATCGATGTCGCCTTTGGCGCATGGAATGTTATTGGTAATTTATATGGAGATGTTTGGAACATGATGGATGAAGTGACAAGCGACATCCGTTGGGCCAAAATAAGCGCTGATACACTTGATTTCTTAGTAAATAAAAAAGGATTCACATGTATCAAATGGTTTGTTAACAGCAATGAACCAAACTGGTTAGGTGCTCCAGGACAATCCAAAAACTTCAATAATACTTATGAAAAATGGGCTCAAGGCGTGAGAAACGTCAGAAAAGCTCTCGATGATATCGGTTTACAAAAAGTCGGTATCGTCGGTGGTGATACCACCGGTTTTGTGGGCTGCGAAGAATATTTAATAAATATCTCTAAAGGCCTTAAGGATAAGGTTGCCGACTATGGCGCACACTTATACTTATCTAACATCACAATTGACCGTGGTGAAATGAGAACCACAATCGAAGATTTATATAAACGTATTAAAAAGAACGACAAGAGATTAGGCAAAACCATTCAAGCGAACATTTGGGAAGCTGGTTTAATCGATGGTAAAACAGCTTTGGACTGTCAAACATTAATTAACACGACAAACTACGCAGTAAGAATGACTGACTACACACTTCAATCACTTGCTGCAGGTATCAATGGTATATGCTACTGGGATTTTGATGATGCCATGCACTTCATGTACACAAATAACGCAACCACACCAAAAGAATGGGGTATGTTCTCCTCCTTAGCAGAAGCGAGTTCTGCAAAACAAGAACTCCGTCCTTGGTACCACACAACTTCATTACTTTGTCATTTAATTCGTAAAGGTAATAAGATCTATACACCTGTTTTATCTAATGATGATGAAAACGGAAACTTTAGAAGCATCGGCACAGTCAGTGCAGATGGTACACAAGGTGGTTTCGTCGCCGTTAACGCTGGTAGAAAAACAGTTACTAAGAGATTCTTTTTAGCGGATGAAGTCAAAGGTTCAGATAAGACATATGTCTATATCTTTAATGAAAATAGTTATCGTCTTGGTGATGATGGTTATATTATTCCTAACTATGTTATTGATAAATCAATCAATAACGAATTCAAGATGGATATCCCAAAATCCACAGTCGTGGTGTTTTCTAGTGAGAGGTTATAGTTTATGAAAAAAAGACTCTTGCTATTAGCCGTTTTACTAGGCCTAACAACTGCATGTCAAACGACAAGCAACAAAATAACCCCCAATGAAGTCATTGATATCAATGAATACTCCGATACCAAGACTGGGGTATTGGGTGATTTCCATTTAGTGGGTCCAGCGAATAACGCAATCGTTGAACAAGCTAATGAATTTGAATGGGAAGCTTCCGCGAATGCAGAAAAATATTCATTAGAAATTTCTTCTAGTCCATATTTCATTTCTGATCTTGATTCCGTTGACTATTACATTGCAAAAAACATTTACGCGACAAGTTACAAAATCAATTCCGAATTCGCATTTAAAGATACAACTTATTACTGGAGAGTATTTGCCTTTAATCAAACAGGTTCTAAAGAATCCCTAGAAACATTCTCATTCTTTATTAAAGCTCCAGTGGTGGATGAAGTTCATTTTGATTTAGGTGAAGCTGATGACTGGACACTCCATCCACAAGGCTCTTATGCCGATATTACAATCGATAATAATAACTTCTTCAAAAATGGTGAGAAATCACTAAAGATGCAATTTAAGAAAGAAGATACCAACCAAGGAAAACCTGAATCCGATGGTTGGATTATCGCTACAAAGACAATTGAAAAGAGCATCTATGGTACAGACGCTTTGTATTTCAATATGTATTACTCTGGTCAACAAGCGGATGTCGTTATCCGTTTAATCGACCGTGATAACGAATTCTGGTATTGCCCAGCGTTAATTTCTAATAACGCGAAGCAAACAGTCATCTTAAAGTTCTCTGAATTCAAACAAAGAACCGGTGATGTAACCGTGGCGAATATGGAATTCGATTATGAAAGAATTAAATATTTAGAAATCGTCTTTGAGAGAACATTCGGTGATGGTGTATTCCTTCTTTCTGGAATGAAAGCCATTAAGTTCTCCAATTATGGCGAATTCTTCATTGATACACTTCATTTCACTGAATATTCACAAAGTCAATTAACATATGAAAACTATCAATACGACACAACCTTTAATGATACCGAACTTATTCTTAATCATTACGGTACAAAGACTGAAAAACATGAAAAGATTAACGGCTATGGTTTCTTAAAAGTTAATGTTAATCGTTACTTTGTAACAGGTGATGCGATTAGAATAAAAGTGAAGAAGACTGGTGCAAACGGTACAAATGTCATTATTAGACTTTATGAAGAAGACACTGATAGATGGTCTTATAAATTCCCATACAGTGTTTTAACAGAAGAATACCAAGAATTAGTCATCCCATATGGTGCCTTTGCGGCAAGTTCATTAATGGGTGACGGTAGAAGACAATTCTATATGGTCTTGAACTTACAATTTGGTTGTGAAGGTCAATATGGAACAGGTTCTATCTACTTTAAAGATTTTGAAATCGTCAAGATGGCGGAAGTAGCTCCAACCACTGCAAAAGTCATTGGCAACGATGGCTTAATAGATGATTTCGATAACTACAAATTCGCATCTGATATCTTCCATGTCTGGGGACATAGTGAAGTTAATAAAGATGAATACATGGTCAAAAATACCACGATCAAATTTGGTGGTTCAAACAATAAAGCAAGCTGTCAATTTGAATATAAATCCGATATGGAACCAGCTATGTACTGGACAGAAATCGATGCATCTCAAGCTGATGAATTCGATGGTTTCTCTATTTGGATGAAAGACGGTTCCGTTAAACCAAACGAAACAAAAGTTAATCACGTCACTAACTGGTCACCAAAAGTGAGATTGATGATCCAATTAAAGACTAATGAAATTTATGAATATATGATTGATCCACTTCCAACAATGTGGAATGAATTCAATGTCAACTTTTCGGATTTCCATGTTCCTGGCAGCGGAGAATATAATCTCATAACAAACGAAAGAATTAGTCGTGTTGGCTTTGCCTTCCAATACTTCTATTATCGCGAAGATGGAGTTACCCCATTACCAATGTATACAATAAGCAACCCAGTCTATGTTGATAACGTGAGATTAACAAGAAATACCACAACTGGTGTGGTCACTAAAGATAGAGTTATCACTATGTCAGAAGATGGCATTTCTGAATTTGATAATTTCGAAAGTTATAATAACACCTCAGATGTCCGCGATATGTGGTCGGATGGTAGGGATTATGACTATCAAAACATTGAATTATCCAATGATACAAGTAACCAAGGTGATAGTCACTCAATGGCACTTCAATATCAAAGCCAAAGCGCATCTGTTTCTTATGTCTTAGCGCCTTATGTCGATAAGAATGTTAGAGCTAGAGCAGTAGTCTTAGATCTTAAGAGTGATAAACCTGCAACAGTATATTTCAATGTTTATTTATCAATCAGTGGTAGCATTGTTCAATATCGTACGACAATTACCGTTTCTAGTGTATGGACAAGATATGTAATTGGCTTTAGCCAGTTCAATAATGAAAGTTCAACAGGAAGAAGCTTTGTCGATTCCGATATGCAATTTATCCAACGTATAACTTTTGGTGCCGTCTATTTCGGTGAATCAGGTCATAACAATCATACTTTGTTAGTAGATAACATCAATTTTGATAACAACAGGAAATATACTGCTTGGGAATCAACCGTACTTAGCTAGAGGTGATGTTTATGAAATTTAAGAAATACGAAAATAATCCAATATTAGTTAAGAACCCCTCTAACAAGTGGGAAGAATTATGCGTCTTAAATCCCGCTGTTATCTTTAACGATGAAGATAAAACATTCTATATGCTTTATAGAGCCGCAGGTAATGATGCACAACATTATATCTATTTAGGTTTAGCCAAATCTAAAGATGGTATTCATTTTGAAAGACAAAGCGATAAACCTCTCATTGCTCCAGATGTGAATGGCGCAGATGGTGGAGGTTGTGAAGATCCACGTTTAGTAAAAATCGATGATTACTTTTTCTTAACATATGCTTCTAGAGTATTCGCTCCAGGACAATATTGGAGAGAAGATAAGAAATACTTCGGCTTCCAACCAAAAGCGGGTCCAAAAGTTTTGATTTATAACGATACCGAAACTCACTTAGCAGTCTCTAAAGATTTGGTTAATTGGAAGAAGCTAGGTAGAATTACCGACTCCCGTCATGATGATAGAGATGTCATCATCTTCCCAGAAAGAGTGAATGGGAAATACGTTAAGATCTCTAGAGCTATGGATAAATGTGGTGAAGGATATAAAAACGCTAAACCAGCGATGTGGATATCTTTCTCTGATGATTTATTAGAATGGCCAAGAGAAGAAGAACTCCTATATGAAGGTAAGGAAGATTGGGAAAGTGAAAAAGTCGGTGGTAGCTGTCCTCCAGTTAAAACCGATAAAGGATGGTTATTCATCTATCACGGCGTTTCCTCTATTGATAAAAACTATAGAGTGGGAGCGATGCTATTAGATTTAAACGATCCACGCAAAATCTTAGCAAAAACTAAGGATTTCTTAATGGAACCTGAATTTGATTTTGAAAGTAAAGGTTTCTATGCCGGATGCGTTTTCCCAACTGGAATCGTTGAAGCTAACGATGAATATTACATCTATTATGGCGCAGGCGATCAATGTATTTGCTTAGCCACAGTAAATAAAAAAGAACTCCTCGATGAGTTATTAGGAGGTAACAAATAATGAATAAAAAAGCCTTATTAATTTTACCTGCTGTATTACTCTTAAGTGCGTGTAATGAAGTTAAACCAGTCATTCAAGATGACGCACATTACGCGCTATACATGTACAACTATCCTCGTATGGTTATGGAAACTCCAAACGGAATGACTGAAACCGCGGATAGCTACATCTACGAAAAACAAGAAATCGAATTAGGAAAAAAACTTGTCGCACCCGCAAATGATCCAGAACGTGAGAGTTATGAATTCAAAGGCTGGTATAAAGAAAAGACTTGTGACAACCTTTGGGATTTCGACAATGATATCGCGGAACATTCTGTGTTCTTATACGCAAAATGGGGTGTCGCAGAAGGAGAAGAATACGTGGAACCTGAATACACTTATCCAGAAACAATTATTACCGATGTAAACTATCGTGTGACAGGCATCTTGAATAGTCCATTAAATAACGATGGTACATCAGTGAACTTAACTACCGCCGCAATCGGTAGATTAAAAGCTTCTCCAAGTGACGTTTCTTTCGCCGTTAATTACGAAAGAAAACAAGATGTCACATTAACAGTGGCGACATATAATCCTGATACCAAAGTTATCCATTTAGAAGTTTCTAGTGGTGAAACATGGGATATTAGCGTTATTGATATCACTGCTTCTTTAAGTATTGCTAGTGATAATGCTTATTATGAACAAAAAGCTGTTAAATATGAAAAGGATATCGATATCGATAACTATCACATCGCTTTAGCTGGTTCTTCCTCAATGGAAAACTGGTCCACAAGTGGTGAGGATATGAATCCAATCGTGACATTCAATCATGGTATCGGTGGTACCACAGTGGAACAATGGACAGACAAATTACTCCAAAGATTAGTTTGCCCATATTCTCCAAAAGCAGTCGTCTTCTATGTTGGTGTTAATAACATCATTAATAACAATAAGAGTGGTCTACAAACCGGTAACGCACTTGTTGATTTATTCAATAAATGTCATGATTTTTTGCCAAAGACACACATCTTTTATGTTTTAATTAACAAATTACCAAGTTACCCACATTATCAAGCGGACTTTGACCTCGCAAATAAGATGGCAATAGACTATGCTGCAGAGCATAACTATGTTACTTGCATCGATGCGGGTGTAGGATTATTAAAAGATAATGGTTTGCCAAACTTTGGATATTTCCTTACCGATGGTCTCCATATGTCAAAAGCCGGATACGTTATCTGGGGTAAAGCTGTTAAGGACGCAGTTATTAATTGGTTAGGTAAATAATGGAATTAATTAACATCAATAGTTTTAAGAAAAAAGCAAAGAAGAGATACATTTTGCATCTCATCTTTGTTTCATTATTTTTAACTCTTGCTGTTACAGGATTAATCCTTTCCTTATTATTATCAAATTTAGAATATATGCCCAACATGATCATCAATATCGTGTCGTCCGTATTAGTGGCCTTAATTGCTATATTCTATTTCTTTAATATTTTTCCACTTATCAGACATTATTATCGTTTTTTCAAAAACATGAACGAAGTCACTCTTGAGCGTCATCGTCGCAGAGTGTTTGAAGAAGAACTTCCTTCTAAAAACATTAATCTTGTCAAATATCGTGTTGTCTTATTCTCTTATTCAGAAGGAGAAAAAGAATATAGAGAGAATTTATATGTTCTTGATAACGAGGTGGAATTTAAAAAAGATCAACCATATAAAATTGCCACTTATCACAACGTTATCATTAAGTGTGAGGAGATATTAGATGCAAAAGATTAATAAATCCACACTTAGTGGTACCTTATATCACACTTGGTATATCTATGCTGTCGCAGCAGGACTTCTTACTCTTTTATGGTTATGGGCATTTATGGCCTATCACCAGCCAAAGGCACATGAAAAATTAGAAATCTATTTTTCAGAAAACTTGACTAGTGAAAAGTTTCTCAAAGATATTCATAACAGATATGACAAGAAAGATTTAAGAGAAGTCACCCCTATTTACGGAAATAATGTCTCAAAGCTTAAGATTGGTCTTAATAACGCGGATATGTTTATTTTCGCAAAAGCTAACGTGGAATCTTTACCAAGTGATTACTACACACCTATTAATTCTTATATCCAAGAAAAACTTGGTGTTGAGGATAATAAAATTTTAAACGGGAAAGGCGTTTTATTAAGACAATATGGAACCCCACATTATCTCGATAATTATATCGAATTCGAAAATATGGATTACTATATCGTCTTCTCAAGTAAAAGCCAAAATCTCGGAGCGGCGATTAAAGAAGATAACGCCCCACATGATCACGCCTTGACCTTTGCTAAATATTTAATCGAGGGTATCGAATGAGAAAAGAAAAAATTAGACCCGACGATTATTCACAAAGGGAAAGACCAAAAACCAGATTAAAGCAGTTCTTCGATATCTTCGCTCATCGCTTCTTAGAACTACTTAAACTCTCATTACTTCAAACGGTGTTCAATATGCCGTTACTAATAACAATATTCCTATTCTGGATGTTGTTACAAAATTCCAGTACTGAACAAGCAGTGATGGCAGTATTCCTAATTCAAGGAGCAACATTAGTATTGTGCTTGCCATTCTCGTTTGTTGGATTAACTGGTTCCTTCTACGCAATTAAGAAATTAATCTATGCGGAAGGAGAATTCGCTTCTTCTTCATTCTTCTACGGACTTAAAGAAGAATGGAAAAAAGGACTAGTTATAGGCTTAATAGCGGGCTTCAGCGCTGCTATTGCGGTAATCGGTGTTTACTTCTTCATCTTCTCAACATATGACCTATTTACATGGGTGAGAGGATTTGGAATCGCGATTATAGTGATCCAATTAATCGTCGTATTAATAATTTGCTATTATTCAGTCGCGCAGAGCATTGTCTATACCAATAAGATAAGTTCTATATTAAAGAATTCGTTCCTCATGTCACTTATGAGGTTCCCTATTAACTTAGGGTTATTAATTCTTTATCCCACAGGATTTATCGCACTGATATGTATCATGCCTATTACGATGTATGTCGGATTAGGACTCATGGTATTCACATCAGCATTTGGACATCTTGTGTGGATGCTAAATGCAGTAAGCGCATTCGACAAATTTATCAATAAAGAACAATTTCCCGATTATTATCGCAAAGGTTTATTTAAGGAAGAAACTAAGGAGGAATAATTATGGCGGGCTTAGAATTCAAACACATGTATAAGGTGTATTCAGGTGGAGTACGTGCGGTTAACGACTTCAATCTAGAAATCAAAGACAAATCATTCGTCGTTTTAGTTGGCCCATCTGGATGTGGAAAATCCACAACATTAAGAATGGTCGCAGGCTTAGAATCAATTACATCTGGTCAATTATATATTGATGATGTTTTGGTCAACGATGTTGAAAGTAAAAATAGAGATATCGCAATGGTGTTCCAATCCTATGCGTTATATCCACATATGACCGTCTATCAAAACATGGGTTTTGGCTTAAAACTTAGACATGTTAAACCTGATGTTATTAAAGAAAAAGTTCTTGCCGCAGCGGAAATCTTAGAAATTTCTGACTTATTAGATAGAAAACCAAAAGAATTATCCGGTGGTCAAAGACAACGTGTTGCTTTAGGTAGAGCCATTGTTCGTGAACCAAATGTCTTCCTTCTTGATGAGCCGTTATCTAATTTAGACGCGAAACTTCGTGTACAAATGAGAACCGAAATCACAAAGTTACACGAAAAGTTACAAACAACATTTATCTATGTTACCCATGACCAAACAGAAGCTATGACAATGGGTGATGTCATTGTTGTTATGAACAAAGGTTTCATCCAACAAGCGGATGCACCTGTTACATTATTCGAAGATCCAGCGAACTTATTCGTCGCGACATTCTTAGGCAGCCCACAGATGAACATCATAAAATCATCCTTAAAAGTGGATGGCAAGAAAATCGGTGTGGTCTTAGAAGATGTAGAGAATAACGTTGTTTGGTTAAGAGAAGAAACCGTTAAACAACTCGTTAATTCCGAAATTGATTTAAATAAGAAATATTTATTTGGTATTAGACCAGATCATATTAGCATCGCTGATAAAGGTATTCCTGCACACGTTGAAGTCGTGGAACAACTTGGGGATGAAACAATCGTCTATGCGAAGATTGAAGGACACGATAAGAATATCGTTATTAAGGCTCCATTATTAAACAATATCAAATCTCAAGATGATATTTTCCTTAACTTCTCTAATGAAAGAGTTTATTTATTCGATGAAGTGACAGAACATTCATTGATTGGTATGCCATCTTTCTCTAAACTTCCATGTGAAGTGAATAGAAATGGTGAAATCAAATTAGGAAAAGAAACCATTAAAGTTGATGAAGAATATTTATCTCACATAATGGATTTTGCATACGAAGGTTCCAATTTCTTAGCTATCAAACCAGAACACGTCTTATTAGAAGAACAAGCTGGTTCCGTCCCACTTAAAGTCAAAGTGGACTTCATTGAAGAAAGAACCGCTTATAATATCGTTTATGCAGTGGTAGAAGGAATTAGTCAATATTTGATCTTCCGTGCCTCTAAAGAGAGAAAAATTAAGAAAAACGATAACCTAACAGTCTATTTACCACTTGATAATATGCTTATCTTTGATAATAGAGACAATAATTTATTTGTTAGAGAAGTGGTTTATCCAAATAAAGCTATCGCAAAAGTGACCACACTTAAGAATGGTAAAAAAGAAGTTAACATCTCTAGAGGCGAAAAACTTGTTTATGACAATCTCCCATATGAAGATGGCGAATATCAATTTGTCCTAAAACAAGATAAAGCGGAAGTAGTGTTTGATAAGAAAACCGCAAAAGGAATCATAGACAAGGATGTCATTACATCCGCGCCAAAAGGTCAATTCTTATCAGTCAGCTGTTATGATGAAGAACCGCAAAAGGATATTAACTACATTTATGCCCAAATCAAAGGCTTTGATGAATATGTCACTTTGGTGGCTAAGAACAACTTCTCCGTTTACAAGATGCCCAAATTCAAAATAGTAGTTCCTGTAGATGGATTTGAATTATTACCTTTAGGTAAACTAAATAACAAATAAATAAACATAAACATATAAATATATTATTAATATAAAACATCAAAAATTTTAGATATTGTCACATTTTTGAAAAATTGAAAAACAACGACGCCAATAATTTGGTAGTATAAACTGGTATGGAAAAAGTAGTTAAATTAAAACCTGTTATCAAGTCCTATATCTGGGGAGGCCAGTATTTTCAACAATATGGCAAAGGCGAACAAGAAGTAATTTCTGAACTTTGGGAATTATCTGTTCGTGATGGTAATAGCTCAGTTATCGCAGAAGGTGAAGATAAAGGAAAAGAACTTAAAAATGTCATAACAAATAAGGATGTTGGACCAGTCAGTTCAAGATTTCCCTATTTTCCATTACTTATTAAATTAATTGACGCCAAAAGAGATTTATCAGTTCAAGTTCACCCAAGCGATGCTTATGCTTTAAAAAATGAAAATTCATTTGGCAAAAGTGAAATGTGGCACATCATCGACGCTGATGAAGGTGCTGGTTTATATGTTGGTTTAAAAGAAAATAGTTCCAAAGAAGAAATCGAAAATAGACTCAATGATGGAACTATTTTAGAAGCGCTTAATTTCTTTAAAGTTAAACCTGGAGATACTTATGTTATTAACCCAGGAACCATCCACGCAATCGGTGCTGGAGTGAGGTTAATTGAAATTCAACAAAATAGCGACCTTACTTATAGACTTTTTGACTACAATAGATTAGATAAAGATGGTAATCCAAGAGAACTTCACATTGAAAAAGCTCTTAAGGTTATCGATTATTCAAAATATCAAACAAAAAATAACGCTGGTTCTGTATTAGCGGACAATCAATATTTCAAAGTTAGAAGAGAAACTGTCGATGGTGAAATGATTATTGAAGCAAATAAAGAATCATTCGTCAGTTTTACATTTATTGAAGGAAAAGGCCTAGTTAATGACATGAAATTCCAGCAATTTGACACTTTTTTCCTTCCTTTTGGTAGCAAATGTGTGATTAAAGGTAAGGGCATTCTAGTCATTAGCGAGATTTAATATGTCCGATTACATTAAAGAATTAAGAAAGAAAGTTGGGCATAAACCTCTTGTCCTTCCTCATTCAGTAGTATTAGTTATAAATAATCAAAATGAAATTCTTTTAGAAGAAAGATCTGACGATGGATTTGTTGATTTTCCTGGTGGTGGAATCGATTTAAAGGAAACTGCTGAAGAAGCCGCGGTTAGAGAACTAAAAGAAGAAACTGGATTAACAGCAAATAGGTTAGATACTTTCAAAGTATATTCCGGTGAAATTACTTATTACAAATACTTTAATGGTGATGAAATTTACGGTATTGATTCTGTTTTTATTTGCCGTGATTATGATGGTGAATTAAAGCCTCAATTATCCGAAGTTAAAAAACTATTTTTCTGTTCTTTAGACAATATGCCGGTGGATAAAATGAGCCCACGGAATAAACAAATAATTATCGACTTAAATAGCCAAAAATAAACAAGTTAGGTAAAAAGTAACACTATATAGTAAACAAATACTTAATTAGTATTTTGCTTTATTATATTCTTATACCTGGTCTAAAATTAAATTATGATTGATAAAGTTAACCATATCAAAGATACAAAAAATCTCACTGGTTTGTTACCAGCGGTTAGATATACTCAACCAAAGTATGTTTATATCGCTATGGGAAATGCGAGATGTCCAAACGCGGAACTTTATATTAAAGAAGGCGACCACGTTTTCTATTCTCAAGTTATTGGCATTAGACACGCTGCTTTCTTTGATCAACCAATCCACGCAACATGTTCAGGAACATTCGTGGGATTAGAAAAGCACTATCATAGAAATGGAAAACTTACAGACTTCATCAAAATTGAAAATGACGGTTTGGATACTATTGATCCTACTTTAAAGATGAGAACTCCAGAAGAAATCGCCGCTTTAACAAAAGATGATATGGTGGAGATTCTTAAGAATTGTGCTTGTGTTGGCTTAGGAGGTTCTTCTTTTCCAACATATATCAAATTCCAAACCGATAAACCAATTAACATGATTTTAGTAAACGGTATTGAATGCGAACCATACATTACCGCTGACCATAGATTAATGCTTGAATATCCATATCGTGTTTGTGAAGGTCTTTTATATGTTATGCAAGCCTTTGGATGCAAACACGCTAAGATATGTATTAAATCTAAATATAAAGATATTAAAAGAGTATATAAACAAGTCTTAAAAGAATACGAAGGTTCAGGCATTGAATTATGCTGCGTTGGTAACTACTATCCACAAGGTTGGGAAGTAGAAATGATTAAAAACGCGACTGGTATTCAATTAAAACCAGGTGAATTACCATCCAATCGCGGAATCTTAAACTTCAATGTTTCCACAATGGTGGGTATTTATAAAGCTATTAAATATAACATGGCAGTTAACAAACGTTTCGTCACTGTTACTGGTGATGGAATCAATTATCCAAAGAACTTCCGTGTTAGAGTTGGTACATCAATTAAGGATTTAATCCCACTTTGTGGTGGATATAAAGATCCAGAAAAAGAAAAAGTCTTTATTATGGGTGGTCCTATGATGGGTGTTTCTGTTCCAAGCGATGACATTATTGTTACAAAGACAGTTACATCAATCATTATTTTAAATAAAACTGATTATAAAGAAGAACCATGTGTTAGATGTGGTAGCTGTGTTTTATCTTGTCCAGTTCATCTTGAACCTGTACAAATCATGAATGCAGTGAAAACATTAGATAAACCAAGAATTAAAATGTTAAATCCATTAAGATGTATTGAATGTGGACTTTGTTCATACACATGTACATCAAAGATTCCTGTGACAGACTATATTAGAAAGGCAAAGATTATTGCGAAATTATGATTATTGCAAAAGAGAACGCTCCACATCTTAGAAGAAATGCCTCTGTCACTCGTATGATGGTGGATGTTTTAATCGCGCTAGCTCCAACGCTAATCTTTTCCTTTGTTGTTTATCCAATTAAAACATTAATCTTCTATTTGATTTCTGTATTCATTATGTGTGGATCAGAATTTGTTTATGTTGGATTAAGAAACATGATGCCAAAAGATGGTTTAAAACATTCTTTCAAAGAAAGATTTGCTTATGCCTACAAAGGTAAATTCACACAAAACAATGTTTTAACTCCTGCAATCAGCGCTATTATCTTTACATTAATTATGCCTGCAGGGGCACCTATATATGCAGTGATTGTTGGTGCATTTGTTGGTATTGTTTTGGGCAAATTAGTATTTGGTGGCTTAGGAAGCAACATCTTCAACCCAGCCGTTGTTGGTATGGTATTTGCTAAGCTTTGCTTTGGCTCACAATATGTCCAAGTTGATACTTGGTTCTATACCATTCCTGATGCTGCAGCAGGTGCAACCCCATTAGGATTAATCAATGGTGGTTATTTTGCTAACTTTGGCCAATATCAATTATTTGATTTATTTATTGGCCGTATACCAGGTACATTAGGTGAAGTTTACAAAGTGACTATCTTAATTGGTTTGATTTATTTATTAATCAGAAGAAGCATTGATTTCCGTATTGTTGTTTCTTATTTAGGAACCTTTTTAGTGCTCGTCTTATTAGGCGGCTTAGCAGTATGGACACTCAACAAGAACGTGAATCCATTCATGTTTGCTTTATATAACTTATTAACTGGTGGTGTTTTATTCGGCGCCACATTCATGTTAACCGATCCAGTCACCAGTCCGATAAATTCGCCTTCCCGTATTATCTACGGTATGGTAGCGGCGGTTATCACAGTCTTTATTAGATTCTTTGCCGCATTACCAGAAGGTGTTGGTTTCTCCATCCTTATCGCCAACATGTTTGCAGTGGCTTTGGACCACTACGAATGGAGCAATCCACGTTATACATGGAAGAACATTTTAGCGATGTGTTTAATCGTTGTTCTTTCTGGTGCATTAACATTCTTAGTGATTAGATTCGGAGGTGTGTATCATGGCTAATAACGCAAAGAAATACATCATCACCGCAGTCACTTTAGGTGTCATTGCTGCCGTTAGTGCAGGTATTATCGGCTTAACAAATTTATTAACCTCAAAACAAATCGCAATTAACGAACAAAAGAGATTTAATGCGGGAATTGTGGCGATTTTTGGTGAAAATGCCTCTGTTGATACAAAATATAAAAATGAAGGTAACGGCAAATATGTACAAGAATGGTACTGGGTACATATGGGAGAAGGCGTTGAGCCCAATTACATTTTTAAAACAACAGGATCTAACATGTATGGAAAGATTTCCTTACTTGTTGGTTTTGATAGAGCCAAAAATTTCAAAGGAACATACACACTTGTTAACGAACAAACATATGCTTCTACATTAGTGGATAATTATCTTGTTCCAGTTAATGGCGGAGATAAAGAATTAGACGATGTCACTTGTGGCGCTACTTATGGTGCGAAGTTAGTGAGAGATATGGTGAAAGAAGCGCAAGAATATTGTAATGGGATAATTATTGAATAGTATGGCTAGAGAGAAAGGTTACACAAAGAATAATTTCTTAAAGGGCATCATTATTGAGAATCCATTATTTGTTTCGATTCTCGGTACATGTCCAGCTTTAGCAACCACAAAAACTGTGGAAGCTGCTATCGGTATGGGCATTCTCTTTACCATCGTTTTGGTTTGTTCCAACATATTAGTGTCTTTATTAAGAAAATTGATTCCTGAAGAAATCAGAACCCCAGCATATATCGTTATCATTGCGACATTCGTCACTATGGTTAAGATGCTCACAAATGCATTCTTACCAGAATTATATTCAACACTTGGTGTCTTTATTTCCTTAATTGTCGTTAACTGTATTGTCTTAGGACGTGCAGAAGCATACGCGAGTAAGAATAAAGTATTTGATTCTTTAATTGATGCTTTAGGTATGGGTGTTGGTTATACATTAGCCCTAATCTCCATGGCTATCTTTAGAGAATTCCTTGGCACTGGTGCCTTCTCATTCGGTAAAGTCTTTACCTTTATTCCAGAAGTCACATTACAAATAATTCCAAAGGGATTTGAACTCTCATTATTCCAAACACCAGTTGGTGCTTTCATTGTCTTTGGTGTGATTTTAGTGGTCTTAGCGTTTATTAAAAATCGCAAAGCGGAATTGAAAGAAAACCGTGCTAGACAAGAACGTCTTAAAAAGCAAAAAGAAGCCGCTGCCGCAGCAGCAGCTGCTAAATCAACTGCGGAAGGAGGTAACAAGTAATGCAAATCATGATTTCATTCTTATTAGCCATCCTATCTAGTATGTTGATTGATAACGTCGTGTTATCTAGATTCTATGGCATTTGTCCATTCTTAGGTGTTTCTCGTAAAGTGAAATCTTCCTTTGGTATGGGTATTGCTGTTGTCTTTGTTATCGTTTTAGCAACAGTTATTTGCTGGCCATTATATAACTTTGTTTTAGTCCCAGCGGGCATTCCGTTTATGGACACCGTTGCTTATATCTTAGTTATTGCTTCCTTAGTCCAACTTGTTGGATTATTCATTAAGAAATATTCTCCATCTTTATATAAATCCTTGGGTATTTATTTACCATTAATCACCACAAACTGTGCGGTTTTAGGTGTGGCACAAGGTAATACCGATCAAGGATTATGTTTCTTATCTTCTCTTGCTAACGGCATTGGTACATCAATTGGTTTCTTATTAATCATTGTGGTCTTTAGCTGTATCAGAGTGAGATTAGAATCATCTAATGTACCAAAAGCATTTAAAGGATTGCCAATTGCTTTAATAGTCGCAGCGATTATGGCGATCGCATTTATGGGTCTTCAAGGGTTATTCGCAGGTATTCAATTATGAGTAAAGAAACTTATTTAATCATTGCTATCGTTATCCTTGTTTCCTTATTGGTCACTTTCATTGTGTCCTTTGTTTTATATAGACGCACACCCGTACCAAAGGGATGCGAACATATAAAGATTAGTGAAGAAAATTGTTCTTCTTGTTCACATGAAGAATGTTCCTTTTATAAAGGAAAAGGTGAGGAATAAGCTATGGAAATATTGTGGGCTGTACTTATCTTATTAGGCATTGGATTACTTCTCGGTCTTGGCTTAGCTATTGCCGCGAAAGTTTTACATGTGAAAGAAGACGAAAGAATTGAAGAAGTTACAAAGCGACTACCAAATTATAACTGCGGTAGTTGTGGCTACGCTGGATGCAAAGCGTTAGCGGAAGCTATCGTTACTGGAAAAGAAGATAACTTAAAGAAATGTAAGCCAGGTAAAGAAGATGCAAACTTTAAACCTATTATTGAATATTTAGATCAACATCCAAACGAAGATGGCACTAAAGTAAAGGTTCATTTATAAATATGAAAAAGATAGCGTTTCTATTTCCATTACTTGCTATCGCATTAACATCCTGCTCAACAAATAACAAAGTTATTGAGAGCAAGGTTTTTTGTTTTGATACCCTTGTTGAAGCCAAACTTTACAACGGCAAAAATGAACATATTAAAGAAATAGAAAAGATTTTAAATAACATCTCTAATCTCACAGATAACTATGAATTAAAATCAATTAATGGTGTCTATGCCATTAATCAAACAAACGAAGAAATAACAATTGATGAACAGTTATACACTTTATTGCAAGACTCTTTTGATATGGCTAATAACGGGGTGGATAATTTTAATCCATTGTGTGGCTCATTATCCAAGAAATGGAAAGAGTCATTAGCAAAAAAAGAAATCCTCTCAGAAACGGTTATAAATGAAGAATTAGATAAGATTAATAACACGGAAGTAATACTTAAAGATAACTATGTTATCCAAAGAAATGGAGAAGCGGAAATTGACTTAGGTGGTGTCGCGAAAGGATATGCCTTAGATTTAGTCAATAACTATCTCCAAGAAAATGGTGTTGCTAGTTATTTAATTAACGCAGGTAGTTCATCTATCGCATTAGGAGAAAAGTTAACTAAAGATGGTTTATTTACCATCGGATTAAAAGAAGTTAAAAACGCTTATATCAAAGCGAAGAACTGCTTTATTTCCACATCATCTATTTATGAGCAAGGCGTCACAATTGATGGCGTGACTTATTCACATATTATTAATCCAAAAACCGGTAGCGCGATTAATGTAAATGATGGTGTTATCGTCATCTCCAGAAATGGTGCTTTTGGCGATGCATTTTCTACTTCGTTAATGAATAACACATTGGAAGAAATCAAAGAAATTGAAAAAATAAACGACATTAAAACAATCATTATTAAAAATAACAAGATTGTCTATTCCCATAAGGATATTGAGGTCAAATATCATTAATGAATAAAAAGGTCTTAAGAAATGATTTGATACTTATTGCCTCTTTGCTAATTTTAGCAATCATTTCTCTTGTCCTTGTTTTGACTTTAAAAACCAAAAAGAATTTACAAGCTAAGGTATATGTTCAAAACGAAGTCGTAGAAGTTATCGACTTAAGCAAGAAAGAAGAAAAATATTACTATGTTCAAGGTCTTAAAGGACTAGTTCATATCCACACCAAAAATGGTGGTATCGCAATTGTGGAAAGTAGCTGTCCTCATCAAGACTGTGTGAATATGGGTTATGTATATGAAACTAATCGCCCAATTATTTGTGCTTATAACGCAGTTTATATTGTGATTGAAGGCAAAGCGAATTATGACGTGGAGATTTAATTATGAAATGGAACACGCATAAAATCGCTTTAATGGGCATATTAACCGCAGGAGCAATTATTATTGCTATCCTTGAATCATTTATTCCAAGTATTGGCATTCCAGGTGTTAAACTTGGTTTAGCTAATATTGTTATTTTGATTATCCTTTATGAAATAGGAATTGTAGAAGCAATCATTGTCGATTTACTACGTGTTTTCCTTGTTGCCTTGCTTAGAGGAACAATTACATCTATGGGATTTTTAATGTCTCTTACTGGTGCGGCATTATCATTAGGAATAATGATTCTCTTATATTTAGTTGTCAGAAAGTTTTCTATAGTGGGTGTTAGCGCAGTCGGATCATTCTTCCATGTCACTGGTCAAGTTATTATCGCAATGGTATTTTTAGGAACTCCATATATGGCGTTCTATTTACCAATCATCGCTGTCTCTGCGATTATCACCGGTGTTCTAGTTGGCATAGTAGCGCAGTTAATAATTAGAACTGGAATAATCAAAAAGCAGAAAGAAAAATATAAATTTTAACGATTATATTGTTATAATTTATCTATGCTGAAATCAGTCATCGTCTTAACTAACTCAATAGACGAAAGTGAAAAGATTAAATCTCTAGCGAGTTTTAATGTCTCCACTTTTGATTTACGTTATATGTCTGCGCTTGAACTCGCAGAATATCTTTTACAATTGTCTGGAATTAGCTATAAGGAAACATTCATTAAGAACGATGAATTAGCGGCGTTAATCTATAAACAGATCAAAGCCATCTCATATTTTGAATTATTTACTTATAACGATGTTCTTCAATTAGTGAGCACACTTGAAGATTTAAGATATCAAATTGTTGATAACGAAGCAGAAACATTCTTTTCCAAATTGCCAATGGATAAGTTTGTCGCCAAAAACGCTGCACTTAAGAATGCTTATGAAATAATTATTAATTCACTAAAAGAGAATAACTATATCGATGAAGTTGGTATTGTTCGTTTAGCGTTAAAAGAAATCAAATCACAACCTGATATTGAATTTGTAAGGTATGAAAAGAGTCATCTTAGACCACTAGAATTAGCGTTATTAAATAAAGCCGCTGGTAAAGAAGTTCTTGAAACAACAATTAATAAAGAGACTAAACCATTAACTATTGAAAGATATACAAAAGCATTTGGCCAAACAAATGAGATTGAAGATATTTTGCATTATATCTATAAGAACAAGATTCCTTTTGATCAATGCTTAATTGCCTCTGCGGAGGAAGCAAACTATGCGAATATTCTTTCTAACTATAGAGACTTGTTAAAAGCGCCTATCACAATTGGTGTTGGTAAACTAATCACATCAACCGGTCCAGGTAGATTATTTGCGTTATTAGATGATTGGAAACAAAACCATTATCGTTATGAATATTTACTCAAAATAGTGGAATCAGAATGTTTTGATATTGAAAAATTCAAAAAGGATTTAAACCTTGATGGCGACTTATCAGTAATTAATGAAGGACTTAGTAAGAGATATATTATTGATTTGAATTATGTCGCTGAAATAGTGGGCCGTTTAAAAGTGGGATTTGATTTCCATGAAGATGATATTGATGTTATTAAATTAAACAATGATAAATACGAAGCCTATGAAGCATTAGTGAGAAGATACTACGCAGAGAAATATCACGAAGATGAATCTATCAGCAGATATAAATCGATGGGCTATGTGAAAAAGTTCATTGAAATTATCAATAAAGGTATGTCTAATTTCATTGAACAATACGCATTGATTAGAGATGTAAAAGTCGATAATAGTGCCTTAGATAAGATCCTTAAAGGCTTATATATTCAAAATCGTTTTGAAGTACCTTATCGCGATATTAGAGATGTTTTATTCTCACAAAAGATATCTAGAGAAAAGCCACAACCAGGTTCTTTATATTTCACATCAATCTCTCGTGCCTCATCTTGTTTAAGAAAGTATTTATTCATTACTGGACTAAGTTCTAATAACTATCCTGGTTCTAGCAAAGAGAATCCATTGCTTCTTGATAGAGATTACAAACCCTTTGGTGTAGATGATGCCTCAGGAAGAGAAATCAAAAACAACAAAGAGAATTATGAAGTCTTGCTTGATGAAGCAATGAAGTATGGTGTGGAAGTTCATTTATCTTGGGCATCATATAACTCTGAATCACTAAAAACACAAAATTCATCCAGTGTGATTTTTGAAACATACAAGAAAGAAAATGGGGAGAAGAAAACACTCGCTGATTTAGATGATGAATTCAAAACCAATAAAGACAAATATCGTTATGTTGAATTCTTCTCTAATCCGTTATTACCTATTTCTCCTATTGGACAAGCATTACAAAAAAATAAACCAAACATTTGCGTTAAAGAAGAAGCTAAACCAATAGAAGAAGTGGAAGTTCTTTCTTTGGCGGGAAGACCATTCTCTGCATCTGCGATTGCTAATTACGCGAAGTGTCCATACATGTTCTATCTTCAATATGTTTTAGGTGTCAAACAACCTGAGGATATTGATGTCTTTGAAGTCATTCCAGCTAATGAATATGGAACTATGGCGCACGATCTTTTAGAACATCTAGTGAAATCAAAAACAACTAAAGAAGAATTCTCAAAATTAGCATCTGATAGATTTGATGAATATTTAATATTTAATTCTTCAGATAATAAAGTTTTAGTGGATAATTGCCGTAAAGATTTCATAAAAATGATGCAAAACGCCTATGAAATGGAAGGAAACGAAGTCACTGCTTTTAGAGAAAAAGACATTTACTATACCGATAAAAATACAGGAATTACTATTCACGGTTTCCCAGATAAAGTAATCAAAAATTCTGATGGAACATATCGTATTGTGGACTATAAAACGGGTCGCAAGGTAAAACACAAAGTTGATGATATTCCATCAATGATTCAATGTACCCTTTATGCCTACATATTGGAACAGAACCGCCACGTCAAAGTGACGAGTTTTGAATATCGTTATTTAAGAAACAAAGTCAGTGTCTATAGCACCAATAATGGTCTTACTATGGACACGCACTATGAGAATTTGAAAAACACATTAGAAGATTTAAAACATTCTTTAGAAACTGGGGTATTTGAGGATAAAGACAAAAAGATTTGTAAAGATTGTTATTTCAAAGATGTGTGCAGTAAGAATAAGAGTTAATTATGGTTAATGAAAAAGATCAAGACATACTCTCCAGGGAGAGGATAGTTAAAGATATCGACCACAATTATTTTGTGGAGGCATCCGCGGGAAGTGGAAAGACCACATCTCTTGTTTATCGTATGGTTTCTTTAATCGAACATGGTGTGCCTGTTGATAAAATTTGCACAATCACATTTACTAAAGCCGCAGCGAATGAATTTTTCGAAAGATTCCAAAGTTTATTATCTATTAGAAGCGGGGACGTTCCTGATAGAAGTGATAAGTTGATGGGCGAAAGAAACGATGAAACCAAGAAGCGTTGCCAAGAAGCATTAAGTAACATTGATTTATGTTTCTTGGGAACAATTGACTCCTTCTGCAATATGATTGCTCACGAGATGCCAGCGGAACTTAAGATACCTTCATCTTCGTCAGTTATTTCAAAAGAAGAATACACAAGAGTGGTGAAAGAAGCCTATGGCAATATTCTTAAAGATGTTAATCGTCCATTACATTCTTTAGCAGTTAAATTTAATAACTTTGTGGAACATCCATTTGATGCATTTGTTAAAGGCATCAGTGCGGTTAGCGATTTTAGAAATCTCAAAGTTATTTATGATTCTTCTTTAGCGGATATCTCTTTCGACGATTATCTTGGACTTAAAGATAAAGCTAACATTTTAGAAATATTTGAAAATCTTACTCATCCAGACAACGCTGATTTATATGCGCCAAAACCTGCAAACAAAGGCCGTATAGAAGCAAAGGATGATATTGCTAATAAATTAAAGAAACTCAAAGCGGATTTGAATAATTGGTCTGATAATTTCTCTGATTTGAAATATGGACTGAAAAATATATCCAATATGAACGGTTTCTCTGATGATGCTGAATATACTTCATTGGGACAATATCTCACAGAGAAAACATCTGCGAAAGCTTTGCTTAGATTTAGTGAAGACTTCTTAAAAGAAATAGAAGAATATCAAAAGAAGATTAACCGTTATGCCTATTCTATTTATCTTCACTTTGTTTTAAGCGTTCTTGATGAAGTAACTGCTGATTTAAGAAAGCAAGGTAAGTTCCAATTCTTTGATTTCTTACTCTATTTACGTGATGCCTTTAAAGAAAGTGCAATGGGAGATAGAGTCCTTATTGACCATGTCTTTGAAAGACACTCTTATTTCATGCTTGATGAAAGCCAAGATACCAATCCTTTACAAACCGAAATGTTCTTCTATTTAACAAGCACAAAGAAAGATAAAGATTGGAAGAATATGGAACCAAAAGAAAAATCACTATTTATCGTTGGTGATCCAAAACAATCAATCTATGGTTTTAGAGGCGCGGATGTTAAAGCATACTTGCAAAATAAAAAGATTTTTGAAGATAAAGATGAATTATTAGTGCTTACTAGAAATTATCGTAGCCACGCTTCATTAAAAGAATGGTTTAATAAATCATTTAATGACATGCTCAACTACAAAGAAGACTTATATAAGGATTTTGCTTTAGAACATTTAGATATTCCAATCGATGATGACGATTGCACAAAAACAATATCTAAAGATAACCCAGAAATCTTAGAAGGTGTCTATAGATATGTTGTTAATGCTAATAGCAAACCGGCGACTGATTGTGAAGAAGTGGCTAAGCTAATTGTTGATATAATGAATAACAAAAGGATTTATCGTGCAAAGTTTAATCCTATCACTAAGAAGATGGAAGCTAGCGACGATAAAATTCAATATAGTGATTTCCTTGTTGTACCATTCTCTTCTAATATGGCAAGACTCATTGAAGCCTTTGATAGATATAACATCCCAATGGTCGTGGAAGGAAAGATGGTCTTTGACTCTGCGGAAACATTTAACGCAGTTTTAGACTTACTTTATTTATTAAAAGAACCATATAACAAATCTTCTTTTACCAAAGTTATTTATTCTGATTTATTTAATTTAAATGATTCCGATGTTATTCATATGCTTAATGATGGATTTGATTTAGATATTTCAAAACCTCAAATAAATGAAATCAATTTCAAAAAGCCTGAGCATAAAGAAATAGTTAGTAAATTGCATGAATTATATGAAGATACATTAGCAATGTCCTTTAGTTCCACGATGCAATATCTCTTAAATAGTAAGAAACTCAATATCTTTGATAAAGTCACATCTAAAGATATGGAATATGTCTATTACTTAATTGAAAAGGTAAAAGAAGGCGAAGAAAACGGTTCTATATCTTCTTTGGAACAATTGAAAAAATATGTTTCCTTATTCCTTAATAGCGGCGATGAACAAAGAACATTAAGATTCTCCGATAAAGTTAATAGAGTGAAGATTGCCAACTTACATAAAGTTAAGGGTTTACAAGCTCCAATTGTTATCTTAGCTAGACCAAATAGTAAAGATCATTCATTATCCCAATACATTGATTACACAGATAATTCTCCATCAATTAAATTCTCAAAGATTGATGAAGGCGGAGATAGCCGTGTCACATATGTATCAACAGATGCGTTTGAAAAAGAAATGGATAAATGGAAAGCAAGCGCAAAAGCAGAACAAGATCGCTTAGCTTATGTTGGTGCAACCCGTGCAGAAAGCGCATTAATAGTTTGTGAGAATAATGGCGATAATGTCGGTTATTGGAAAGAGTTAATTGTTCGTATTCCTGAATCCCGTTTTTTATCTATACCAAATGTTGATGAAATTCATCCTGATTTTGAAGATATTTCTTTGGGTGATTATCACATTGAGGAAAATAGTCATAAACAATCATTCGATTATATTTCTCCATCTCAATCTAGACACAATAGAAGAACTAACAAAGATGAAATCGATGATGCCGAGTTTGATAAAGGCGATAAAGATAGAGATGAAGCCACAATGTTAGGTACTATGGTTCATAAACTTATGGAGTGCATTATTTCTTCTAAGAACTCATATAACATCGAAGGATTAATCAAAACCATACTTTCAGACTATGACTATTCTAAAGAATACGATGAAATGCTTCATAATATCGCTTCTAAGATACTTAATGGTGGTTTCCCACAAGTTAATTCATCTTTAGATAAAGATATTTTAAAAACCTTATTAGAGGCCAAAAAGGTGTGGTGTGAAGTTCCATTCTCTTATCAAAGTGATAAAGGAAATATTGTTCATGGTATTATCGACTGTATGTACATAGATAAGAATGATAAATACCATGTCATTGACTATAAGACTAATAAAGAAAATGATGTTTCAGAATTAGAGAAACATTATGATGGCCAATTAAAGCATTATTACTATGCATTAAAGAAAATGGGCATCGAAGCGGACACCCATATTTATCACATAGATTTAGATAAATAAAAACCGAGGTTTTAATTTTAATTCCTCGGTTATTTTTTTGATGCGATTTCTAATAAGTTTTCGTATAAGGCGAGTCTTGTTAATAAACCGACTCCACCAGGAACTGGTGTTTGAAGTCTTACTGGTAAGTCTGGTAAGGCATCACCATGAAGTCCATTTTCATCTCTTGAGATGCCAACATCAATAACACATGCAGAATCTTTATAAGTGAACTTATTATCTAAGAAATGTTGTTTGCCAATTGCGATAACAATGATATCTGCATTAGCGATATATCTCGACATATCTTCAAATGAAGTTTTGCTATGTAAGACAGTGACATTTGCACTTTCTTTTAAGAGGAGTTTCGCCATTGGCTTACCAACGATATTGCTTCTGCCAATAACAACTGCGTTTTTGCCTAAAATTTGAATTCCTTCATGATGCAAGTAATTCATGATGCCTTTAGGTGTGCAAGGCGCTAACTCTGATAGCGGATGGAAGCCATCGACATCTTTCTTTGGTGATACTGCGAGTTTAATGCGATCTTCATTGATTTGTTTTGGAAGTGGCATTTGAACTATAAATCCATCGTGGGTATTATCATTATTTAATTCATCGATTACTTTTAGTAATTCTTCTTCGCTAGTGTCTAATGGAAGTTTGATTAAATCCGCATGAATACCTAATTCATCAGCGTCTTTTAATTTACCTTTAACATAGGCATTACTACCGGCATCTTCATTGACTTGGACAATAGCGATGCTTGGTTTTTTATCCATGGCTAAAACGAGATTCTTAATCTCTTCTTTTCTAGCCTTAACATATTCTTTAACGGTCATAATTAATCTCTGGAATTCTGCCTTCGTAGTGGCGGATTTTTATTCCTGCAAGTAATAACATTCTCTTACTAGCTTGGACACCAACAGTATCTTCGTATTTATTTGAAATATAAACAACTTCTTTGATACCGGTTTGGATAATAGCTTTTGTACATTCATTACATGGGAACAATGTTACATATAATGTGCAACCCCTTAAAGCGCTTGTGCCATTTCTTGTATTTAAGATGGCGTTAAATTCAGCGTGGCAAACATATAAATATTTGCTATCCAAACCTTCGCCTCTATTCCAAGATAATTGATTTTCATCGCAACCAGAAGGCATGCCGTTATAACCGATAGAAACAACTTTCTTATTTTCATCGACAATACAAGCACCCACTTTTGTGTTTGGATCCTTACTTCTTTCACAAGAAAGAAGAGCGATACCCATAAAATATTCATCCCAAGAAACGTTACTTTTAATCATAAA
>JAEDDA010000018.1 GCA_016298185.1 Bacilli bacterium
CACTTTCATTAACAAACTGCTTCATTTGGGCAAAATAATTACTTGTAATTAGAAAGCCAAAATAAAAAACCCTTTCATCACACGGAAGGGTTTTTATATTGCTTATTTATCTATCTTCTAATTGCGATTAATCCAAATAAGCCGCCTAAGAAGTAGAAAAGGTTACCACCAAAGATGCCTAAGATAAGGAATAAGACATCCCATGCTTTGGAGGAGTTGTCTGCTTTTGCTCTTCTAACCATCGCAATTGTGATTAATGATACGATTAGCATGATGCCAAACATCACAATCATAGCGATATCTGAACCTTGTGCTGGCATTCCTTCTGGATAATCCCAATTTATGATGCCACCCATATGTAAGGATGCGATGACAATAACTGCAATACTAAGGATAACGACAATCCATGTAAAGAAGTTGGCAATGCTATACATAGCCTTTGAAGCTTTTTCCATTAAATATGCTCTCCTTCGTTTCTATAAAAATAATAAATGTATACCTTAAAAAATCAAATAAATAAAAGACCCTTTTTACTTATTTTCTTTTAAAACTGCCTGTTTGATTTCGTAAATAATGTTCGAATAATTCTTATCTTTTTTGATAACGAAGGCAATATATCGATTCGGTAGTTTCTCAAATATATCTACTTTGTAGCACTTACCTTCTTCGATAGATTTCTTCGCCATTTCATCAGGGATAAATGTTAGTCCATATCCAAGTTCTACGAATGGTGGAAGAATCGCTGAACTATCTGTTTCGTAAACTGGATTAATATGAATTGAATGTTTTGCTAAAAAGTCATCGATAAACTGACGATATTGCATATCTTTAGATAATAAGATAAACGGATGCTTCGCTAATGACTTGAATGATAAAGGTGATTTGATTTCATTCTTCATTGAGATAGGGGCAATTAAAATATCATTTAACTTAGATATCTTATAAACTTCTAGGTCATTCCCTCCATTAAATGGAGTGGTGATAAAAGCAAAGTCTAATATGCCCTTAGAAACCATGTTTAACAAATTTGCGCTGGAATTGGAATAAATACGGAAATTAACATTAGGAAACTCTTTCTTAATATTCTCTAACGATTTGAATAAATAACAATATAACGCCGTGGAAGTCGCACCGATATGGATAACAACATCACCGAGTTCCCTTTTACTTGCGATGTTATCAGATATCTTCTCTAACTCAATTAGAGGATTTTTGATCATTTCAAATAACTGAATACCCTCACGAGTTAAGGTAACACCAGTTTTTGAACGTAAAAATAACTTGGTATTATGTTCCCTTTCTATGTTAGCGATAATACGGCTGACCGCGGGTTGCGTAACGCCTAATTCTGCCGCTGCCTTCGAGATATTTTGTAGCTTTGCTACTGTATAAAATACATTCAAATAAGTATAGTTCATAAGTTAAGTATATCAAAAAGTTATGAATATATACCAAAATATTTGATTTTATTATATTTGACCATATGGAAAAATATATTCAGTGATATTTTAGGATTATGAAAGCAAAATCATTAATGACTTTCTTGACCTCTGTTTTTGCTACTTTTGCAGTGGTCGGATGTACAGAAAATGGTAATCAAAACCAAACCTATGATGGTCGCGTTTTTGATATTTCCATAAAACAAGATAAAAGTTTAACCGCGACCAGTAAAAAGGTCGGTACAAATTACACATTAGAAATAAGTGGTGAAGGTGAAGCCATTAGCTATAACAAAAAAGAAGCTGTCCCATGGAATCCAATCATTAAAAAAATTAACGCTGTCACAATTAATGATGGTATTGAAAATATCGGTGATTATTACTTTTATTCATTACCACTTGAATACTTTGTTCTTCCTGAATCAGTTTTATACGTTGGTGATAACTCATTTAATAAGACCTCCGTTATTTATACATATGGTGAACAAATAAATAACATCGAAAACAAAGTCTATTACTATAGTGAAACCAAACCAACCACTCAAGGAAACTATTTCTATATGGATAATGGTGTCCCAGTGATTTGGGTCTTAAAACAATTATCATTCTTATTCATCGGTAATAGTTTTACCTATAGAGGCGTGAATACTGGTAATAAAGATAATCCTGAAGTTCCAATGTATTTTGGTGAAATCGCTAGAAACTTAGGTTTTGATGTTACTATCGATTCCGTTTGCGAAGGAAGCTATACATTAACTAAGTATGCAGATAAGAATGATGCAAGAGGTAAGGATGTTGAAGATAAATTAACACATAACAAATACGACTATGTGATCTTACAAGAACAATCCACAACCCCAATTAATAACTACGACACATTCTCTGCTGCCGCGGCAAAACTCAAAACTAGAATTAATCAAACACAAACTAACTGCCAAACCATTTTATATGAAACATGGGGCACACCATATAACACCACAAAAGAAGGAACCGCAGACCCAGATAAATACGGTAATAGTGTTACCGCGATGGAAGCTAAGTTAAGAACCGCCTACACAAATGTTGGTGGAGAAATTAATAGTCAAGTTAACTATGTTGGTAAAGCTTTTACCGAAGCTTTCGACAAAGAGCATATCGATATATATGCGGACGATGATAGACATCAAAATGGTTATGGCGCCTACTTATCCGCAGCTGTTCATGTGAGAAGTATCTTTAGAGCGAGTGTTTCTAATAATACTTATTACTTTGAATCAGCAAATCAAACAATATGTAATTCCTTATTAAGGATTGCAGATACAGTCATCAGTTTTTGATGACTATTTCTTTTTGATGGAGGGGGAGAAATACTATGAAAAAGAAATTATTACCACTTGTTGGTGCGATGTTATTAGCACTTACAATTGGCGCTTGTACTGCAAAAGGAAACCCAACCAATCCAGATGATGGTGGAGGTTCTGAAGTTGTAACCAAGCACACAATTACTTTCTATGTTGATGGTGAAAGATACGCCACAAAGAAAGTAGAAGAGGGTCAACACATTCCAACTGTTGCAAACCCATTTAAAGAAGGATACAAATTCGTTGGTTGGTTAGAAGGCGAAACCCTAGTGGACCTTGAAACATATGTCGTCACAAAAGATGCTAGATTCGACGCTAGTTTCGAAATTGATGAAGGCGATGTCTTAAGCGTTGATGACGTCAAAGAAGAAGGCAAATCTTATTACCTCGTCTTTGGTTGGTGGGAAGTTAATGATCCAGATGATCCAACAAAAGTCACAAGTTCATTAACAAAACCAACAGTGAGATTGTTCTATGAGAACATGATCAAATATTTAAAACTCAAAACACCTGCAGCGACAGAAACAGAAATCGCAAATATCCAATTCAGAAACTACTCCTCAAAGTCAGTTAGTGAAATGGGTCAAATGATTAATAATGATGGCGATGTCGATATCCTCATCGGTGTTGGACCAAATATTAAAACTGTCGGTGGTGTGGATTATTATGATAGATTCCAAACTTCAATGGGTGCCGGTCCAAAAGATAGATACGTTGTTGCTCCAACAGTTGCTTCCGATTTAGGTAAAGAAACATTCGCGTGGTTAAAAGATACCGATGCTGGTAAAGCGGCGTTCTTAAGAGAATTAACCGATGCTGAAATTGAAGCATCATTTGTTCCTGAAACAATTGACCTAGCAGTCACAGTTCATGGTGACACAAACATCACAACAACATTAAATGACAAGGAAGATGTTATTGAAATGCCAACAATTACAGTTGCGGAAGGCAAACAATTCAACGGTTTTGCCACAACTGAAAATGCTGAAGAAGCAGAACTTAGTGTTGCTAAGAATGCGACATTAAAATATGACGATGTTAAATCATTAGTCGCAGAAAACGCTCATACATTAGATTTATATCCAGTTATTAAAGATGCTCCAGTCGTGGAAGAAGACTTAATCGTTTATGTCCAAGTTTATAGTGACAAACTTAGAATGGGCGAAGCTAAGTTATTAGAATCCAGATTCAAAGCTGCTCATCCAAATAAGAATATTAAGTTCAATTTCGTGGAAGGCAAGGGCAGTGTATTAACAGAAGCTATTGGAACCAACCCAGTCGATGTTATCATCGGTGGAAATTCCCCAGTCGATAGTTATACCAAAGATGAATTGGGCCCAACCGCAAATGCTGGTGCTAAACACTTCCAAGATGGTAGTAGAAAAATCATCATTAGTGATAGAGTGTCTGCTGAACATAAAACCTTAGCAAAAGCTTTATATGATTTCGTTATCGCGGATGCTCCAGTGTTTAATGTCAATGTCGCCTTCTGGCAAAAAGCTGATAAATCATGGGTTAGCGATGCTGAAAAAGATGCATTAATTCCTGCAATGGAAGCACAATTAAAGACATTCTTAAATGTCGCCGAAGAAGCCACATTATTAGACACATATAATGTCAATTATGCTTATGATAGCATTACTACTAATACAGAAAGTGGCAAAGATAAAGTTGTTGATTTAGCCGCTGCTACACAAGCCGCATTTGATGGCGCTGGTGCAGACCTTATCGTTGGTTGTGGTGGAAACATCTATCAACAAATCGGATATGAAAACATTCCATATAAAGACATTCCAACAACAATGGTTGCGGGTAGTAGAAAAGTAGCTATTGCACACGACAATGCTTTATCAAGAGCTATCTATGATAACTATTTCGTAGCTGCTTAATAAATAAACCCTTAATCCTTATTCAATAAACAAGGAGGAATTATATGAGATTTAAAAAACTAATTACATTAATCTTAGGGGTAGCTTGTAGTGCTACATTATTTTCAGGATGTAGCCTCGCTAAATCATTTGAAGAAGAACTAAATGTTGTCTTCATGGCCGAAGGTGACCATATAGGCGATGGAACAGTAACACAGTTTAAGAATATAAAAACACCCACAATTAGTGATGCTTATCTTCCTGATGCTGACTATCGCTTCTTGGGTTGGACTTGTTATCAAGAAAATCAACTCGACTTAACAAGCCCAGCTAACTTTAAAAAACAATATATCCGTGGTGGTGCGATGCTCCATTATATGGATGTCGAGAAGTTCAAAAACAACAAGACTGTCGTATGTAACGCATTAATCATGCATAAAGATGATATTCCAAAAGATTATCACTATGCAGTAGTCGCATGGTATGACAAAGTCGCCACAAGTGGTATTGATCAAAATAAAGCCACAACCTTAGAAGGAATGGTAAAAACTTATCTCACTTCTGAAGGTGTTTCTCAAGAAGAACAAAATACCATTGTGTTTAGAGGCTATACCGGTAATGTCGGTGCCAGTACAGGGGCAATTATGAACGACGATGATGTCGATATCATGATTGGCTGGGCCGCGAACATTTCTACAACTGGTGTTATTCCAGAAACTGCAGTACTTGAAGATGCAACATTTAATGTCCCTGGTGTAAGCACACCTACAAGACATATCCAAAGATTAACTGATTCTGAGGGGTGTCTTAAAGTTATGGAATACCTCAAGAGTGATGAAGTGAAAAACTTCTTCGACCCACAATAGGAGGAATAAGATATGAAAGCAAAATATTTACGTGTTGCGGAAATATTAGAATTTGTATTTGCGGGTATCTACGCAGTAGTGACTGCCTTATTCTATTCCGTTAGTGAACCTATCTACTGGATGTTCTTAGTGTTTGGATTATTATCCTTATGCTTAGGACTATATAGCGAATCAATCATTTATAGATTAAATAAAGATAATAAATTAAATAAGGTCGATTTCATTGTCCTTATCGTTATTACTGTATTATCCGTAATTGATTGTTTGCCTCTATTATTTAATCTCTTAGCCTTATTATCTAAGAGAGAATCACCCACAAAGGTGGTACTTAATGAAAATTATGTAGAAGAAGAAAAGAAAGAAAAGAAATGGTTTAAACAACCTTCTGTTCTTATCTCCATGATTTCCTTGGTGGGTATCTTAGCGTTCTCATTTGTGGCTAACCGTGTTGAAACCACGAATGGAAGCGTGGTTGTTAAAGATGGAACAATCACTAAAAAAGAATCCGATTTATATATGAAGGATCAACCACTTAACGGCACTTCATATGAAATCACTGATCCATCAGTCAAAATATCTTATACCGTTTATAAACCATCAGCCGCAAGTGGCACAAATCAATACCCAACAGTATTTGTCGTTCCTGGATTTACCAGAACTAAAGCTACGATGAGCCAATATGCGATTGAATTATCTAGACGTGGTAATGTTGTCTTTACAATCGATCCAGGTAGCCAAGGTAATACAACCTATGGTGGTTATCAAATGGATGATGAAGGTAATTACATATTAGATGATAACGGTAATAAGATTCAAAACTCTTATTCCGTCGCTAGAAGTGGTGCGGGTTATCTTGTTCAATATGTCTATAACAACATCGATAAATTCGATTATGTTGATAGAGATAGAATTGGACTTGTTGGCCACTCCGCAGGTGGTGGTGATGCTTGTAAATTAGCGGATGACTTCGCTGGAGCAACTTATGAAACAAGCATCATTAAAGCCTTATATATTTCTGGCTATATTAAAACTTCCGCGGCTAATGTCTTCTATAAATTAAGATGTAATGCGGCCTTGTCTTATGCTAAATACGATGAAGGTAGTTTCCGTTACCAAGATGAAAACCAAGCCTATGAAGTTATCGCTTTAAGATTCATTAATGAAGTTAATAGTAAAACTTCTGGTGCCAATGGTACATTTGATCATTTCATTCAAGATTACGATTATGGTGATTTTGACGCTGGTACATATCGTATCATCCATCACGAAGATATTAACCACTGCTTTGAAATGTATGATCCATTATCAATTGCTAACACAATTAACTTCTTTAGAAGAAGTTTAAAAGTTGAAACCAAATTAGCGGATTCCAGCCAAGTATGGTTTGTCAAAGAAGCATCTAATGGTGTTTCATTAGTCTTTGCTTTCATGTTAATCATTTCCTTAATTGGTGTTATCACAAGATACGTTCCATTTATGAAATCCTTAAAAGTGGAAGCGGAAGCAAGAAAAGAAAACGAACAAGAATATATTAATAAATATTCTGGTGATCCAATCGTAAGAGCGAAAGTAGGAACTGAAAAAGTTAATAAATCATTCGCGAAGAGATTGCTCTTCTGGCTACCGATGATCTTAACTGCGATTATCGCTTGTTTAGACTATATTCCATTAGCCAGATTATCTATGGAATTATTCAAAGATGCTGCGGGTAATGTATATACATATTACTTCCCAGCAAGAATGATGAACGCAGTCTTCCTATGGGCAGTCATCAATGGTGCGGTTGGTATCTTAGTGTGGTGTTTAACCACTCTAGGTGAAAACTTATATTACTTCATCTATCAAAAAGTTAAAGGTGGAGAATCAAGAGTCGATTGGTCCAAATTCAAAGGACTCAAAGTCAATCCACTTAACTTATTAAAATCTTTCGGATTAGCAGTCCTATTATTCTTTGTTTTCTATGGTCTTATTGCTTTAGTGAATGTCACAATGCATCAAGACTTTAGATTCATGCTTATCAGTGCTTCTCCACTTAACGCGAGATTCCTCTTAACATGGTTAATCTACTTACCGGGATTCTTCATCTTCTATTTCTCCAACTCAATAAGAGTTAATCTCGGTATTGCAAGAGAAGGCTTCAAAGAATGGCAAGTCTTATTAATCAGTGCTTTAGCTAATTCCTTAGGATTAGTATTCATTATCATTATTAACTACTTTGTCTATTTCAAAACTGGAACAGTCTATTATGGCTTCTATAGTTCCACAGACGTCAGTGAAATGTGGTTATACATCAATATGGTGTTCCCACTTATAGTGATGATGTTTATCTTACCAATCTTCAACAGATTAACTTATAGAAGATTCGGTAACGTCTATATGGGTGCTTTGTTATGGTGCATGATTTTCATCATGATGAGTTTATCTGCATCTATCTCATTCATCCCAATGTAATAGATAACGAGGTTATTGATATATGAACTATAAAGAAAAATCCTTAAAAGCTCATTATGAGTGGAAGGGAAAAATAGAAATCAAACCACGTGTTTCTGTGGAAAATAGAGAAGATCTATCCACCGCTTATACACCTGGAGTTGCGGAACCATGTCTAGAAATTAATAAAGATGTGAATAAGTCTTTTGAATTAACAAGAAGATGGAATACCGTTCCTGTTATTACAGATGGCACCGCAGTTCTTGGATTAGGTGATATTGGACCAGAAGCTGGTTTACCAGTTATGGAAGGTAAAAGCGTCTTATTTAAAGTCTTTGGTGATGTCGATAGTTATCCACTTTGTATTAGAAGTAAAGATACCGAAGAAATCATTAGAACGATTAAATTATTCGCTGGTAGCTGGGGTGGTATTAACTTAGAAGATATTTCTTCCCCAAGATGCTTTGAAATCGAAAGAAGACTTAAAGAAGAATTAGATATTCCTGTCTTCCATGATGATCAACACGGCACCGCAATTGTTACCTTAGCGGCATTAATCAATGCGCTTAAATTAGTTAATAAAAAGATTAGTGATATTAAGATTGTCATTAATGGTGCGGGCGCTGCGGGTATATCCATATGTAAGTTCTTACTTAACTATGGCGCGACACACGTACTCATATGCGACCGCGCAGGCATTATTTGTGAAGGTGATGAGGGTTTAAACGCCGCACAAGAAGAAATCTCTCATTTGACCAATAAAGAGCATTTACACGGCACTTTAGTAGATGCGATGACAGGAGCGGATGTATTTATCGGTGTTTCTGGACCTAATTGTGTCTCTCCAGAGATGATTAAATCCATGAACGATAAATCCATCGTCTTCCCACTTGCTAACCCAGTTCCAGAAATTAATCCTGATTTAGCAAAAGAAGCTGGTGCTTATATTATCGGTACCGGTAGTAGTGAATATGCGAATCAAATTAATAACGTCTTAGTGTTCCCTGGATTATTTAGAGGAGCGATTGACGCAAAAGCGAGAACTGTGAATACAGAAATGATGGTGGCAGCCTCTGAAGGTATCGCAAGTTGTGTGAGTAAGGAAGAATTATCAAGAGATTATATCTTACCTTATCCATATGATAGAAAAGCCCATGTTTGTGTCGCAAAATCCGTTAAGGAAGCAGCGATTAGAACTGGTGTTTGTAAGAAATAATTAATATTAATCTTAACAATAGGCGAGCTCTTAATAGGGTTCGCTTTTTGTTATATAAAAACAATCTAGATTATAGATAATCAAAGAAGTTAAATATAATCTTCCTAATGAAGAAGAACAAAAAAGAAGAATCGAATAATACGTTGTTAGCGAAGAATCAATCACTTTTATTCTTTACTAATATCCCTTAAAAAGCAGAATGAAATAAGTTGGCAATGTTGTCTGCGAACCAATTTTTGAGTGTATCAAATAATTCCACATCATATTCCCTCAATGTTTCCATGATTGGTCAACTACTACACTGGGAGTTTAAAGCAATATTATATATAATATAAAATTTGCATAAAAACCTATTCCCTGATACACTGGCCGCCTATGATATATAGTGCATAATTAAACCTATATCAGGGAATAGGCTTTGTTATCCAATTATGCATTTATTATTCCTTTTGCGCCATAGTATTACGATTTTGTAATATTGTGGTTCGCGATATATAAATTTGATAAAATCAAAATATGGTTAACTCGCATTATGTTCCAATGCAGACTCTTAGAAGGTTTGGTAATAAACTATGTGTTTTTAACGTCCGTACAGGTAAATATTTTGAAAACATCAATATAGACAAGCTTTTCTCTGAAAAAGGGTTTTATACGTCTGAAATTGAAGATAAATTGAACAAAAGAATTGAGTCACAGTTTGGAAATCTGTTTGCTAACAAATTAATGAAATGCGAAAAGACAGTGGAACTCTCTAGAGATGAATTATATTTAATTAAAAAGTTCTTATTAATTTCAGTTATTAGAAGCTTAGGCAATGAAGAATTTATGCAAAAAGAAAAGCATTTTTATGAAGGACTTCAAAGCCATTGGCTAGAATTCGCCAAAGAAAAAGGTGTTTCAAAAGAAGAGGCATTAAAGAACATGCCGCAAGCCCCTTTTGTAGAAAAGGTTATCGATGGCGAATCGTCCTATGATTATTGGATGAGAACTCTAAATGTTATTCTTGATTCGGACGGCACTCCACAAGATATTTTGAAACATCCAGACAAAACGTATCCTGCTCATCGTTGGGCTGAAGTTGTTAATAATGGCTATGTAGCTTTCTGGGACTCCAATTACGAGAGAGATGAATTTATTGTTACTGATATTGGAATGACTTCTGAGAACGAAAAAGGGTGGAATGGTGTCACTGTACATAACAAAAAGAAAACAGATTTTTTAAACGATCTTCTAATGAATGAAAAAGACGACATAATGAAAATTAATATCTATCGTAACATGCATATGCATCGCAATTTCTCTGAAAATTTTATGATGTTTCCTATTTCTGCAAAGCGAATGATAGTGGAGATAGACCCTTTCTATAAATTTAGAATCGCTTTTAAGGACAGGTATAAAATGCCTGCTCTTGATGAACTGACTGAAATGGTGAATGAAGAATTGTTTTATCCAAATGAAAATAAATATGTTTTGCCGCAAGATGGTCTTGAAGGGCCCAAATATCACCCAGATGATAAATACATTTATAAAATCAAAAAACTTACAAGTAAAGAAACAAGATATTGCAACGAACTATTTTTAGATAGGATTAACACCTATGTTGGTTTTTCATCCTTAAATAAAGTGGTTGGTAGCTTAATTAAGTATAAGAACTCCAATTCGTATCCCTTTATTCCTAGAGTTGATTACACTGAATTGTATGAATTAGTAAATGAACGTTATCAAGCAAATATTAACTTAGCGACCATACAGAAACTTAGGTAATGGTATAATAATCAAGAAACCGAGGACATTAATATGTTGAATGATCTAGTTTATTTTGATAACTCAATAGTTGGGCGTTATAGAACCGTTGAAAGAAACATTAAAAGCAAATCCAACTCTTTTTATGATTCATTTCTCGACTTACTTGAAAACACCATTAAAAGAATCCTTAATCTCGAAGAAGTTGAATATGATGAAAAGTTTACTTGTGGCACTTTGCTAAGAGAAGAGAAAATCATAAAGTTCTTCAAAGAAGATGTTGGAGTGGATGATTATACTTACACTAAGTGTAAAGATTACATTGCTAAGGTAAATAGACACAAACATTTTAACGAACATATGATTAACATCGACACCGTTGTTACTTATATGAAGGTTTACCATAATCTTGTTTCGGATTATCTTCGTTTTAAGGGAAAAGAATGTTCGACTTTTAATGCTGATTATTACAACTCCATCTATGGACTAACCGAAAGAGAAAACAAGGAACTCAAAAACGAAGTTGGAAGATTAAAGGAGGACCTTGAATCTTTATCTTTAGAGAATAAACTTTCGACTGAAGACAATGTAACGTATAGAGCATTAATTTCAATAAAAGAAATTGAAAATTTAAACCTTGAAGATCAAAACATCGAGCTTAGAAATCAACTAAATAAATTAAAAGACATCAAGTTGAATTCGTTAGAAATAAAACTCAATAAGACAATTGATATGCTAAACAACATGCAAGATTATCTTGTTGAAAACAGAATTATTGCCAGAAGAACCTCAAGGTTAATTGACGGAAAAGAAATTAGTGACGAAGAATTGGCTGCTGAACGTATGAAACTGGAGGCAATCAAAAATGGAAGAAAATAAAACAAATAATGTTTTTGGGAAGCTTGATGAGCAAACCCAAAAAATTGATGACATTTCATCAAAACTCGAGGGTGTAAGTATTCAAGACCTTTATGCTTTGGCTAAAAGAACGTGGAAAAGTGGTGACTATGTAACTGCGCAAAAATACTACAACCATATTAGTTTACTTAAGCCGCTTGAATGGAAGGCACCTCTTTATGCTTCTTTGTGCAATTTCCACGGATTTCACGACATGTATTTTTGGTCTAATGCAACTTCTCAACTTACAAGCATATATATTGGAACAATTGAATTTTTGATTGGTAGAGATTTGTCGAAAAACGAAAAAGAGAAAGAACTAATCGAGTGCTTCGAAATAATAAAAGACGAATTAAAAAAGACAAAAGATCATTATTTCAAATATCAAGGCAGCTATGATTCTATAAACAATGAATATGTTTGTGTTTTAGAGGATTCTTTTGTTGAATTATATGAATATGTTTTCGAAAACAAAGTTAATAATTTAGCTGATTTTGATAAATATTTATCTTCTGAACTTATTGACGTTGTACGTATTACTGGCAAATTATCTTCAAAAGTTACGGAAGAACAATTCAATGGCATTTTAGAGTTGTCTGGAGGGTCACAGAATTTAAATTATGAGACTTTGATAAAAACTTCCAAACCAGAAACAGAATTGTCTCTAGAAGAAAGACAAGAGATTGCATTAAAAGGAAAAATGTATTTTGAATACACCGATAAGGTTATTTCCAAACGCTTATTCAAAAGAAATCTTATCTTGGGATTAATCATATCTATTTTTTCAATTGGAGGAATTATAATTTCACAATTTGGAAACCTATATTGTACGATTCCACTAAGCATCTTGCTCTTTTTAGGATTTATAATTATCGTTAAAAGCTTTCTCGAAAGAGAAAAGGTGCCATGCACATCAATTCTTTCATCCGAAAGATTAAGAACCAGATTATCATCAAACGGGGCAATTGTAGTTGAAAATGCAGTACCTGTGTATAACATTGTGTTTTATACATTATCCTTTGCTGGTTTTCTTCCTTTGATTATGTTTGTTATATATTCATTTATAGATAATAACGTTCCTATACATATAAGCATCTTACTTGCTTGTTTTTCTATCATTTGTGTTGTTACTTTATTTTTGTCAATTATCTTAAAAGTGTCAAATAGTGCAGAAACAAAATACTTTTATTTGTATAACGGAAAAAAATACACAGGGATCAAATAGATTAATCTAAAACGCTTCCAGAATTGCATCGTTAATTCGATGCTTTTTTGATATTATTAATAGTGCATCGTAATGCTCCGGAGTTTTGCGAAAGCTTAGCAAAGGAGATTAGAAGTTTATGATGCAAACCGATTCTTTGTCAGTACGTGCTGGCAAAAATCTAAAACGCATTATCAAAGAACATGGTCTAACTCAAGAACAATTTGCTGAGCAAATCTATGTCGACGCAACTACTGTTCGCAGATGGTTGAAAAATGGCATTGATAAAATGTCAACAATTGAAGAGATCTTAAAATTCTTTGATATAGACGTTTCTGACATCCTTCAATAGGGTGTCTTTTTGTTTGCACTATTATAAATAGTGCATTTCCTGCGCTATTTTGAGGGTTGACAATAATTCAGAATATTGGTGTCGAAAGGAAACAAACACTATGACACCAAAAAACAAATACTTCAAAGTTACAGCCAAATGCGGACACGTTGGTAAAGGCAATTATGTCCCAGTGGCATTCGCTGTTAAAGCAGAAAGCAGAAGTGCTGCATCTCAAAAAGTTATGACTTATCACAGGGTCAAAAAACAATTAAACGATGCAATCATCTCCTGCGAAGAAATTGATAGAGATTCTTATAAGGAACTCGTGCAGGCGAACAAAGAATTCAAATATCTCCAATGCAAATGCAATAGACAACAAAGAGAGATTGAAGGATTCTATTCACTCATCTGCAAAAACGAATACAGAGAAGAAAGACGCAAAGTCGAACCAGCCAAATCTATGAAATACAGAAGAGCAATCTATGAGTTGGGCGGCAGAAGAAACTCTCTCTCACTCTGCTACGGGGAGGACTAAATCATGAAGATCTATATCAATTCTATTCAATTTAATAAGAGCCTTGTTGATGGTCCGGGAGTGAGAACATTGGTTTTCTTCCAAGGCTGTGATATTCATTGTCCAGGATGTCAAAATCCATCTTCTTGGGATATTACAAAAGGAACTGAATATTCTGTTAAAAACCTCGCAAAAATCATAAAAGATGGCACTTTTAACGGGAAAATCACGCTTACAGGTGGCGAGCCACTTATGCAAAAAGAAGCGCTAGTGGAACTGTTAAAAGAACTCAAAGGTTTAGACGTCATAGTTTATACAGGACATCAAAAAGAAGATGTTCCAAATGAAGTATGGAAACTCACTTCTTATGTCAAATGTGGTCCTTTCATCGAGCGACTTAAAACCACAATCAAGCCTTATGTGGGATCTAGCAATCAAGAATTAATTAAATCGGAGGGCAAATAAATATGAAACAAAATACTAATGAAAATGCAGCAAATAGAACCAGTTATGTTGGCCATGTCTATACAGTTGGCGAAAGAGCTTATAAACAAGAAATACTTAACTCTCTTCCTGCTGAATGGAAAGACTTGCACATAAAAGGTTATATCCACATCCATGACTTAGATGCTTATGGATTAACTTATAACTGTTTAACTTTTAATCTAGTTCCTAACTTTCCTTATGAAAGATTTAAAGATTTCTCTGAACAAAGAAAGATAGTCAGATTATTTGATTTCCTTAAAGAGTTGTTTACTAAGATGGGAAATGAGCAATCTGGTGGCATGGCTTTTGCTAATTTTGATAATGAAATGGCAGAAGTTATTACCAAGCTCGGAATCACAATCAATGATGTCAATCTTTCTTTAATCAAAGATGCTATTGGAGAGCTTATTCTCTGGTGCAACGACAATCATACTAGAATGGGTCAAACCAGCTACTATGTTACTTTTAACATCGGTTTAGCGGATAGTGACTTAGCTAGATCCATAGCTTCGTTCCTCCTTGATGAATTTTACACAGCTGGTGACCTTATCTATAAACCAAACATTGTCTTTAAAGTCCATGCTGGTCATAACCGCTTCGCCGATGATCCAAATCATTATCTTCTTAAAAAGGCTTTATTATGCACAGCCAAGAAGATGATTCCAACATATTTACTTTGCGATAGCGCTCCAGACAAAAACTATGATCCATATCGTTTAGCTGTTATGGGTTGCCGCACAAGAGTTGTAACTGACGTCTATGGCTGTGAAGGCTCTATTGGAAGAGGCAATATTGATAACATTTCCATTAATCTTCCTAGACTTGCTTTAGAGATAGTAGAGAAATGGCCAAATATCGATGTGGATGAAAGAATCCGCAAATTTAAAAAGAGATGGAATGAAGTAGCAACTGTTACCAAAGACATTCTTTTGGATAGATATTACAAAACCTGCAAAAGACAAGCCGATGATTTTCCAACTAATTCCGAATATAAACTTTGGTGCAAAGATTTCACAACAGTTGACTCTTTAGAAGGGGTCTTTAAACACGGCACATTATCGCTGGGTTTTATTGGATTAAGTGAGGCTGTCGAAGTTTTAACTGGTGCTAAATATTACTCAAGCGCAGATAACTACGTTGTTGCATTGGGAATTGTCAAACACATGAGAGATTTCTGTGATTTCTTAAGATATGACTACAATCTTAATTTCTCTTTGCTTGCTACTAGCGGTGAACTCATTTCAGGAAGATTCATCGATATTGATAAAGAAATCTTTAAACCAGATGCAGACATTTTCGCTAAAGGTTACTATACCAACTCATTCCATATTGATGTAGATAGCGGACTTCCTGCTTATAAAAAGATTCAAATGGAAGGATTATTTCATGAACTCTGCAATGGTGGATGCATCACGTATGTAGAGCTCGGTGAAGCCCCTTTAGGAAATTACGAAGGTCTACTTGAATATGTTGAAGTTGCCATCAAAGCAGGTACTCATTATTTAGGCTTTAATTTCCCAAAAGATATCTGTGATGAATGTGGTACAAGCGGTGTTTTTGATGAATGCCCGGTTTGTCACAGTAAGCACATCACAAGAATCAGAAGAGTTTCTGGATATCTTGAGATATTAGATGGTTTTACCAAAGGCAAAAAGGCAGAAGAGAAAAACAGGAGGAAGAATGGATGATTTATTACATCGCAGATACACACTTCAGAGATCAGTCCATTTTTGATAAATGTAAGAGACCTTTTAAGTCGCTCTTAGATATGGAAGACGTCATTGTTAACAATTGGAATAAGAGAATTAATGAGGACGACATTATCTATGTTTTAGGTGACATAGTTAGAGATGACGACTCTTCAGCTATTCAAATCTTTAATAAATTAAAAGGCCACAAGCATTTAATCGTTGGAAACCATGACCACCAATTATTAGATGCCATCAAAAACTCTAACTTGTTTGAATCAATCAAGTTCATAGATTTGGTTGTCGATAAAAATCGCAAAGTCTGTGTTTGTCATTATCCATTAATGGATTGGATGGAATTTAATAGACAAGGCATCTTGGTTTATGGTCATATCCACAATAAAACTGCAAAGAACGGCGATGCCTATAAACAAATAAAAGAGTTTTATAAAACCTTGCCCGCATATAACTGTGGTGTCGATGTATGCAATTTTGAACCAAAGACACTAGATGAACTTATCCGTTTAAAGGAGGAAAACAAAAATGAACCATATATCAATTGAAGGCATGGATGGTGTCGGAAAGAGCACTGTCTGTCAACTTTTAGCAGAGAAGACTGGTTATACTTTTGTAACTAAGCCGCTTCATTATTTAACCGATTCCGACAATAGCAAAGACTGGCCTAACTATTTCAGAGCCAGAGATATAGCTAACAACAGTGAAAATCGAGACTTTTCTGCATGGTTTTATGGCTTAGGCTTAATCTACAGCTACGAAAGATTCAAAAATCAAAACATCATCACAGATAGACATATCGTATCCAATTATTGTTGGAGTGGTGTTCCATCTAATATGGACATCTTTGATTTGCTTATTAAGAAACTTGGTGCACCAACACTAACAGTGATTCTATATGCAAATGAAGATACAGTTCGTAACAGACTCTTAAAAAGAGATCTAACAGATAGTGATTTAAAACGCGTTGATAAGACTGAAAAAGTCTATGAGAGAATGATAAGCTTCTGCGAGCTAAAACATTTCCCATACATCGTTATAGATACTTCAAAACTTAACCCAGAACAAATAGTGGACATCATTCTTAAAAAGATGGAGGTGCTTTAATGAACTATAAATACTCAGAAGACATGAAATATTTAGCTCTTTATTGGGCTCTTAGATTTGTTGAAACAGAAGAAGACATAATGGTCAAAGAATACAAAGGTGGTTATAAAATAACCATTGATGCAGAACACCAATATGTTGATTTTGGCAATCGCATAACAATGATAGGCGATAAGACGCTATCTCTAACCGACCATAAATCGTTTGTTATCCTTGAATGTGTAGATAAGCTTCTATCAATGGGTTACCTTCCATCAGAGATCATCATAGATCTTCAAAATGAGTTTGATATTTACGCAAACAATTTATATATCAAATGCTTTGAATGGGGTCATATGGATGATAGTAATATCACTCCAAAACCAGGCACATTTCTTTCGATTAAATATGAATCTAGATTAATCAGCGGAATCATTGAAAGAAAAACCGAAATTCGTGATGGATATGATACTTTCGAATATGGCATCTTTGATTTAAAAAAGAAACAACCTGTGTATCAATTAAGACATAAGAACTTCATTAAAACTGATAATAAAGACTTTGTTATCGAAGATGATGTTTTCGTTAAATATAACGGTAATGATAAAAAAGTTGTCATACCAGAAGGCATTAAGGCTGTTGGGCCATGTGCGTTTTGGGATAATCAATCAATAGAAGAAGTAGTGCTTCCTAATTCGCTTATTAGCTTAGGCGGAGACACTTTCTATAATTGCAGAAATCTTAAAAAAGTAGTCATTCCATCTAAGGTAGAAGAAATTGCTAACAATCCCTTTGCTGGATGTCCTTTGCTATCTTTAGAGAACCATTCAAAAAACTTTAAATTAGTGGATGATGTGCTCTTCGATAAAAAGAAAACGATCCTTATCTATTACTCAATTTCTAAAAAGAATGAGAAATATAAAATTCCCTATGGCGTATCCATCGTTGGTAAACATAGTTTCTTTATGGCGGATAATCTTAAAGAAGTAATCATCCCATCGACAGTTAGAAAACTTGAAAACAATCCATTTTCTGGCTGTAGCAAACTAGAAGTCATTAATAAGTCTTCTTATATTAATATTATTAATAAGGTTATATATAATCGCTTTAAATCAAGTGTCCTTGGTTGCATCAATTCAATTGAAGTAGATGAGCTTGTTTTAGAGCCAGTTAAAAGCATTGGTAGAAACTCATTTTGGAATTGCAAAGGGATCAAGAAGATTGTCTTACCTGCAACATTAAAGCAGATTGGTTATAACCCTTTTGTTGGTTGTTCTAACATTCACTTTGAAAGCCATAGTGATGAGTATGTTGTTGATAATGACATCTTATTTGATAAAAACAAAAACAAAATAGTGTGCTATCCAGCTTGGAAAGCGGCTGGAGATGTTTATATTCCTGAATCAGTAATTGCTCTTGAAAGAGGCGCTTTTTCAGGATGCAATAGAATGACAGGTATCAACCTCCATAATGTAAACGTTATTAGCAAATCATGTTTTACAAACTGCTTATCTCTAGAAAGCATTTATTGTAGTGACTTAATCAAATACATTGGCGAATGGGCATTCGCTTATTGCACGGCGCTTAAGAACATATCCATTTCACCCAAAACCAAAGTCGACAACAACGCTTTCTCTAATTGCAACCCTTTAATCGAGATTAGAAAGAATCTAGATAACTATGTTGTTGAATCTGATAACTTATTCACTTTAATGAGTATGACCGCTACCTATAGTGGAAAAATTGATTCAATTGTTATTGACCCACCATATAACTCAAATATCGATTATATCGGCTATAAAGATTCCAATTACGATAATGGTTACATTTCTTTTATGAGAGAAAGACTAATAATTGCTTATCAGCTTTTAAGTAATAAAGGTTTCTTGATTATCAATATAGATGATGGCGAGTTCAACAGCTTAACAACTTTGTGCAAAGAGATTTTTGGTGATGATCTCGTTTCAACGCATAAATGGAAGAAAAAGCATCCCTTCTTCGATACTAACAGGGTTGTATTGAATCCAAATAAAGTTCAAACAGATTTTGAGAACATCATTATTTGTAGAAAAACAGCTGAAGCAACCCTACATTCAATTTATCAACCTTACATCGATAATGGTGTTTTGAAAGAAAAGGAAACTAATGTACCAGATGTTTTTGATTGCTTTGGAACAACGTCTTCTGCAAAAGATGAGATTTGCGAGTTATTTGGTACACGCGAGTATTTCTCAACACCTAAACCAGTTAAGTTGATTAAAGAATTTGTTAGAGCAACCACCAATAAGGACTCAATTGTTGTTGATTTCTTCGCTGGTAGTGGAACACTAGGCCAAGCAGTTCATGAATTAAGCAATGAAGATGGTGGAAATAGAACATATATTCTCGTTTCTAATAATGAATCAAACATTTGTAGAAACGTTACTAAAAAGAGAATGGAATTAATCAAATCGGATTTCCGTTTTCTTGCTTAGAAGATTAGTGCATTATATGCGCTATTTTCTGCTTATTTTATAATTCAAAATATAGGTGTCAGGAGGAAAAATTATGACAATATTAGCAGCAGTTATATCTCAAGATGCTATGACAGTATTTACTGTATTAGGCATTATTAACACAATTATCAGTACAATCGCTTGTCCTATTATCGCAGGATATAAAGGAAGAAGTGTTGTTGGGTGGATATTTGGTGGTTTTATTCTTGGGCTTATTGGTTTAATTATCGTGGCTTGTTTGCCTCACAAAGATTAAAATGAGGTATCAATATGTTAGGTGCTTTATACGGTGATATTGCTGGATCAAGATTTGAATTCACAGGTTTTAATGAATATGACTTTGTCATGTTCTTACCTTCTTGTCATTTCACTGACGATTCTTTGATGACTTTAGCGGTAGCGGAAGCTTTGGTGGTAACACGAAATGATAGAAACAATTATCAAAAAGTCTTAATTAGAAAGATGAAAGAAATTGCCCATAAATATCCCAATGTCAATTGGGGCACTAAATTTGCTAATTGGCTATTTGTGCAACAATACCCTGTTCCAATTAATAGTTATGGAAATGGTTCCGCGATGCGAATTTCTCCTGTTGGCTGGGTTTGTAATACATTAGAAGAAACAATAAAACTAAGTAAGTTGACTACTGAAATATCTCATAATCATCCTGAAGGACTGAAAGGTGCTGAAGCTGTCGCTGTTGCAATTTTTATGGCAAGGACAGGTTCTTCTAAAGAAGATATCAAAAAGAAAATGATTGAGTATTACCCAGAACTTAAAACTATGACCATTAATAGATTAAAACAATCTGGATATGGATTAGACGAAGCTGGTAATTGGGTAACGTGCCAAGGTAGCGTTCCTCAATCAATATGTGCTTTTTTAGAATCAAACAGTTTTGAAGACGCAATTAGAAGAGCTGTCTCTCTTGGTGGTGATAGTGATACTCAAGCATGTATGACCGGTTCAATCGCCGAAGCTTATTATGGCCTCAGTTATGCTGATGAAGATAAGGTTCTTGAATATCTTCCAGATGATCTCAAGAGTACCTATTTCGCATTTGATTCTATAAAGTTAAAAAGAGTCATAAGATAATACATCAATTAAAGAAGAGATTAAGAGATTATTACTATGGATGAATTTTATAAAGAAAAAGAGTTTTGTGAGAAATGGTTGCCAATGTTGGAACGTGTTGGACAAGATGAAGTGTTCAAAAAATCATTAATGAAATCTCACCTTGATGATGAGATGTAAATAATAATAGATGAAGACACCAGCGATGGTGTTTTTGTTTATATATTTATTGTGTCTATCTATATATTTGCCTATTTCTATGGCAAAAATAGTGATAAAATATTAAATACAATTTAAAAGGAGTATTTCCATTATGTATGAACCAAGAATGGAACTAACCTT